>JBOGIQ010000029.1:0-30128 GCA_050742535.1 Vicinamibacterales bacterium
CAGCAACGACCCGAACATCCTCGCCGACGTCGTCGTCGGCGACGACGGCCTCGCGCGCGCGGTTCGATTCGTTCAGGTTATTCACGATGATCAGCAGGAGCAGACACCATGAAGCGTTCCCTTTTAACGGGTATGGCGTGCGCGGCCGGACTCGCGGTCACCATCACCGCCGCACGGGCACAGGAACCAGACAGGCGAGCGAGGCTGAGCATGGCGGCTCAAGCACTGCAGGACGTTCGAATCGCGGGTGTCACGCTGACCGACGCGGTCGTGCCGAACGCTCCGTTCTCGGCCGACGCGGTGACCACCGTGACACAGACGCTCGGCGACGGCACGAAGATCGAGCAGCGGGCCACGGCGAAGTGGTATCGCGATTCAACCGGGCGTATTCGCCGCGAGCAGACGGTGATTGGGATCGATCGGCTGAGTCCCCAGAGGCAGCCGCAGACCACCATTACCTTCGATACGGTGCCGAATGATCCGATGCCGTACTCACTCAACCCCGCCACCCGCACAGCTCGCCGCAGTCCACGAGGCGTGCAATGGTTCAACGACGCTCTGCTTAATAACGGTCTCTACTTTCGCACCATTGAACCGGCCGTGAACAACTGGACTGTGGGAGGAATCGGACGCGGACAGGCGGCAGCAGTTCCGAGCGACGTGCGGCCGATCGAAGAGCCGCTCGGCACACGCCAGATCGAAGGCGTGAAAGCCACCGGGCGTCGGTCTACAACGACGATTCCGGCGGGGCGCATCGGCAACGATCGCGCGATTCAGATTGTCGAGGAGCAGTGGGAATCACCGGAGCTCAACATGGTGATCTCGTCCCGCTTCTCCGATCCTCGTACCGGCGTCGTCGAGTATCGGCTGACGAACATCAATCGGTCGGAGCCACGCGCCGACCTGTTCGCCGTTCCGTCGGATTACACGGTGGTGGAGCCGAGTGGCGGTGCACGCGGCGGCCGCGGCGGTGGCGGCGGCGAGCCGGCGCAGCCCACTCAGGGTGGACGGGTGGGCGGGCGGGGCGGAAGAGGAAACTAGAGCACGTTCAACGGATCGACGTCGAGTGTGACTCGCCGCCGCACTTCCGGCATCGCAGCAAGAACCGCGCGGAGCGCCTGACGCATCTCCGCGCGGCGCGCCCCCTTGAGGAAGAACTGGACCCGGTGCTCGCCGCGCAGCTTCGCCAGCGGCGCGGGCGCCGGGCCGAGGATCGTGAAGCCGCTGGCCTGCGCGCCGTCCGCCAGTCGCCGCACCACCTCCGCCGCCGTCTGCATCGCGTCGTCGAACGTCCGCCCGCGAACCACCGCGTTGACCATCGCCACGAGCGGCGGATACCGCATGCCTCGGCGGAAATTGATTTCCTTCTCGAAGAAGCCAACGTAGTCCTGCCCGCACGCCAGACGGACGCTGTAGTGCTCGGGATAGAGGGTCTGAATCACCGCTTCACCCAGCCGCTCGCCACGCCCGGCGCGCCCGGCGACCTGGGTCAGCAGCTGGAAGGTGCGCTCGGCGGCGCGGAAGTCGGCAAGGCCGAGCCCGACGTCGGCCGAAATCACGCCGACCAGCGTCACGCCCGGGAAGTCGTGGCCCTTGGCGATCATCTGGGTCCCGACGAGCACGTCCAGCTCCGCGGCCGCAAAACGGGAGAGCAGCGACGCGAGGGCGCCTTTTCGTCTGACCGAGTCGCGATCGACGCGGCCGATTCGCGCGTCGGGAAACCGATCGCGCAGATGCTGTTCGACTTTCTCGGTGCCGAAGCCGGTGTGCTCGAGATACGGCGCCGCGCACTTGCGGCACGCCTTCGGCACCATCACCGAGTAGTTGCAGTAGTGGCAGCGCGCCCGCCACTGGTGGAGTCCGGCTTCAGCCGGATATGAACCGCGGATGCGGTGCACCGTCAGCGAGATGCTGCAGTTCGGGCAATCGAACGTATCGCCGCATTGCCGGCACACGACGGCCGTCGAATACCCGCGCCGGTTCAGCAGGACGACCACCTGCTCGCGCCGCGACAGGCGATCCTCGATCGCCGCCGCCAGGTCACGGCTGATGACGACGTCCGGACCTTCGGCCGCGTACTCGTCGCGCATGTTCACGACCCGCACCGCGGCCAGCGGACGATCGAGCACCCGGCGCTCGAGGACAATGCGTTCGTACTTGCCGCTGACGGCGTTCTGATAGGACTCCATCGACGGGGTCGCCGAACCGAGCACGACCAGCGCGCCCTCGCGGCTCGCGCGCATGACCGCCACGTCGCGGCCGTGATACCGCGGCGCCTCCTCCTGCTTGTACGACGAGTCGTGCTCTTCATCGACGATGACCAGGCCCAGGCGCGGCAGCGGCGCGAAGACGGCGGAGCGCGTGCCGATGACCAGATCGACCGCCCCACGCCGGATGCGCTGCCACTGATCGTGGCGCTCGCCGTCCGACAAGGCGCTGTGCTGAATGGCCACGCGATCGCCGAATGCGCCGCGGAACAGCGCGGCCACTGAGGGCGTGAGCGCGATTTCCGGCACCAGCAGCAGCACCTGGCGCCCGGAGCCGCACACGCGCTGGGCCAGCCGCAGATACAGCTCGGTCTTGCCGCTGCCCGTGACGCCGTGCAGCAGGGCGACGCGAAAATCGCGCAGGCCAGCAAGCGCTTCGAGCTGTTCCAGCGCAGAAGCCTGCTCGACGGTCAGCTGCCGGGCGGGATCGCGCGCGACGCCGGCCATCACCGCGTCTTCGAAGGGATCGCGCTCGTGCGTCTCTTCAGAGATCGCCACCAGGCCATGTTTCGCCAGCCGCCCGACGAGATCGGCCGTGATGCCGCGCTCGCGCAGGTCCGAGAGCGGGAGCGGGGCCGAGGCGGCCGACAGCGCCGCCACGGCCTCGCGCTGCCTGGCCGTGAGGCGCAAATCCGCGTCTGAGGCGTTGCCGGCCGCGGCCGAACGCCCGTGAGCCGTCAGTGCTGCTGTCCGGCGAGTGCGGAAACCGGAGGCTTTCTCGCGCGCCCCTGGCGGGAGCGCCACCGCAATCGCGTCGCCGATCCCGGCGAGGTAGTAATCCGCGACCCATTGACACAGCTCGACCACCGCCGGCGGGAGGAACGGCTCGTCGTCGAGCACCTCGATGATGTCCTTGATATCCGGCTCACAGCGAATTGAATCCGCCTGAAGGCGGACTCCACCTTCCCGCGCGGCACTCTGCGCTGGAGCGTCGACGACGCACCCGGTCACCGTGCGGCTTCCGATCGGCACCCGCACGCGCGCGCCCACCGCCGGCATCGCGAGCGATGGCGGAACGGCGTAGCTCAGGAGATCGAGGAAAGGAACGGGGACTGCGACGGAGATTAGGCGCAATGCAGAATTCAGAATTCAGAATTCTGCATTACTCGTCCGCGCTTTGCGAAAGTATCGCGCGGACCTTTTTCATGTCTTCCCATACGTCGCGTTTCGCCGACGGATTCCGCAGCAGGTAGGCCGGATGATACGTGGGAATCAGCACGGCGTCGCGGTAGGTGAACTCGCGGCCGCGGATGCGGGTGATCGGCGCATCGGTCTTGAGCAGGCACTGCGCGGCGAACTTGCCGAGCGCGACGATGACGCGCGGCTTGATGATGTCGATCTGGCGGAAGAGGAACGGCTCGCACTGCTCCACTTCGTCGGGCTCCGGGTTGCGGTTGCCGGGCGGACGGCACTTGATGACGTTGGCGATGTAGACGTCCTCGCGCTGCAGATCGATGGCTTCGATGATCTTCGTCAGCAGCTGACCGGCCCGGCCGACGAACGGTTCGCCCTGGATGTCTTCGTCGGCGCCCGGCGCCTCGCCCACGAACATCAGGTCCGCGTTCGGGTTGCCGACACCGAAGACCACCTGCCTGCGCCCGAGCGTGTGCAGCTTGCAGCGGCTGCAGTCGGGCCCGATGTCGATCCGTAGCGCTCCGAGCGCGTCGGCTTCGGTGACGGGGATGTGGAGTCCGGCTTCAGCCGGATTCGAATCAGCCTCACTCCGAGCTGAATCCGCCTGAAGGCGGACTCCACGATCGAGCCGCATCCGCCACTCGGGATCGAGCCGCACGCCGTCCACACCAAGCTGGGCGAAATACTCGAGATGATCGCGAATCGCGTCGCGCGGCCGGGCGGGTGGCACCTTCAGCGCCGCACGGGCGCCGCAGGCCGGGCGCTCAGCAGGGATTGAACGCGGTCCAGGATGCGCGCGGCCACGCGCTCCTTGCTCTGCAGCGGGACGGCTTCCTCGTTGTCGGCCGTGATGATCGTCACCTCATTGGCCGGAGCGTCGAAACCGCGGTCGTCCGCCGACACGTCGTTGGCGACGATCATGTCCACGTTCTTGCGCGCCCGTTTGGCGCGGGCACGTTCGACGACATCGGCCGTCTCGGCCGCGAACCCGATCAGGACCGGCGCGGCACCGCCCAGCGCATCCCTCATCCCGCCGAGGTCGGCGAGGATGTCTTTGGTTCGCTCGAGCGTCAGCGTCAGCGGACCGTCGGTCTTGGCGATCTTGTCGGCCGCACGCTGTGCGGGCGTATAGTCCGCCACCGCCGCAGCCATGATGACGACGTCGGCACGCGCCGCGGCACGCATCACCGCCTCGTGCATCTCCGCCGCACTGCGCACGCGCACCAGCTGATCGACAGCCGGCGGCTCGAGTCGCGTCGGCCCGGCCACGAGCGTCACCTCCGCTCCGCGCCGCCGCGCCTCTTCGGCCAGCGCAAAACCCATTCGTCCGCTCGATCGGTTCCCGACGTAGCGGACGGCATCGATGTCCTCGTACGTCGGTCCCGCCGTGATCAGCACGTTCCTCCCTGCCATCGGGCCGGCCTGAAGGTCGGTCCCTACCGATCGAGGTCCGGATCCGGTGACGATGCGGTCGGCAGCCGCCACGATATCGGCAGGCTCGGCCAGGCGTCCCTTGCCGACCCAGCCGCATGCCAGATACCCCTCACCCGGCTCCACGAAACGGACGCCGCGCGCGATCAGCGCCTCGAGGTTCCGCTGCACCGCCGCGTGAGCCAGCATGTTGGTGTTCATCGACGGCGCCAGGAGCACCGGCGCCTTCGTGGCCAGATACAGCGTCGAGAGGAAATCGTCGGCGATTCCGTTGGCAAACTTGCCGATGACGTTCGCGGTACAGGGTGCGACCACGAGCAGCGCAATCTGATCGGCAATCGCGATGTGCTCGACATCCGCGTTCATACCCGGCCGCCACTGTGAGGTGATGACCGGGCGGCGCGTGATCGCTTCGAAGGTCACCGGGCCCACGAAACGCGCCGCCGATCGCGTCATGACCGCAACGACGTCGTGACCGCGCTGTTGGAGGCCGCGGCACACTTCGACAGCCTTGTATGCGCCGATGCCGCCGCTTACGCCGAGCGCGATGAGTGCCATCGGGAAATTCCGAACCCGTAGGATTTGTTTACTCTTCCTCTATCTTCTCCACCTTCCGCCGCAGCACTTCGCGCTGCGCGATCGAGATCTTTTTCCCGCCCGTCTCGCGCGGCTCCGCGCCGGCGAGCAGCTGCCGCGCGCGCTTGCCGGCAATCACCACGAACTCGAAACGGTTTTCCTTCGGCGGTCTTTCCATGAAATCTGTCCTCTGTTCCGGCACCCATGAATGGGTGCCCTGCGTAACAAATGGGTGCCCTACGTAACCATTAAAACGTGTCCTTGATACCTTCCGCTACCGGGCGCATCACCTTGACGCGCGCCCGCTCCGCCAACACGATCGCCTTGAGCCGCTCGACAGCCGTCTCGACTTCGTCGTTGATGACGACGTATTCGTACTGCGCGTACTCGGCGATTTCGCGGCTCGCCACCTCGAGCCGCTGGCGAATCTGGTCCTCGCTGTCCTTGCTGCGCCCGCGGAGGCGCTGCTCGAGCACAGCGGCCGACGGGGGCAGGACGAACACGCCGACCGTCTCGATTCCGCGGGTCCGGACCTGCCGCGCGCCCTGGACGTCGATCACCAGCACGACGTCCTCACCGCCGGCCAGACAGGCTTCCGTGTCCGCCGCGCAGGTGCCGTAATAGTTGCCGAACACGTCGGCCCATTCGAGGAACTCACCCTCCCGGACCATGTGCTCGAAGCGATCCCGTGCAATGAAATTATAGTCAACGCCGTCGTGTTCCCCGGGGCGGGCGGACCGCGACGTGTAGGAGCGCGACATTCTCAGATTGGGCACGGCCTGCACGAGCCGCTCGACGAGGGTGGTTTTGCCGGTGCCCGACGCGGCCGACACGATGAACAGGAGCCCCCGGCGGAGCGGGCTACTCGACATTCTGCACCTGCTCGCGCATCTTCTCGAGCTCCGCCTTCGCCGTGATGATCAGCTCCGAGATGCGGATGCCGTCCGCCTTCGACCCGATGGTGTTGATCTCGCGGTTCATTTCCTGCAGCAGGAAGTCCAGCTTCCGCCCGCACGGCTCGGTCCCGTCGGCCAGCGCGACCCAATGCGCCAGATGCGCACGAAAGCGTGTGACCTCCTCGGAGATGTCCGACCGCGCCGCCGCGCGGACAATCTCCTGCGCCAGCATCGCCTGATCGACCGGCAGCTCAGCGCTGATTTCAGCGGCCCGATCGCGCAGGCGCGCCTCGACCGCCACGCGTCCTTCCTCGGCGGCTCCGCGCAGCCGCTCGATCAGCTCCGCGAGCATCTGCCGACGCGCCTCGAGGTCCGCGCGAAGATGGTCCCCTTCCCGGACGCGCATCGCGTCGAGATCCGCCAGCGCCTGCTCGACCGACGCCTCGACACTCGAGCCGAGCTGTGCCTCGACGACCGGATCGGGTTCGGCCGGCCGATCGCGCACGGCGATCGCCTGCGGATGCCGCAGGAGGTCGCCCGGCGTCAGCGTTCCCGTGACCAGCCCGCGCTCGCGCGCCCGCTCGATCGCGGCGGCGAGCGCATCGGCAAAGTCCTCGTTCAGCTCAACGGAGAGCGCCGAGGGATTCCTCAGCTGGACCGAGATCGCCAGCTCCACCCGCCCGCGCGATAGACGCTTCTGCAGCAACGCGCGCACACGCGGCTCCAGCTCCGCCAGCGACTGCGGCACCCGCAGCTGGAGATCGAGAAACCGGTGGTTCACCGAGCGCAGCGTCACACCAAGCGTCGCCCGCTCGTCCTCATGGGTCAGGGACGCGAAACCGGTCATCGACTTAATCATGTGGCGTCGGGCTCGTCCAGCAGCTGCAAATCATAGAGTTTGGCATAGGCGCCGCCGCGTGCCATCAATTCGTCGTGTGTCCCTGTTTCAACGACGACGCCCTTCTCCAGGACGATGATCGCGTCCGCACGACGGACGGTGGACAGGCGATGGGCGATGACGAACGACGTCCGGTTGAGCATCAGGTTGGTCAGGGCGTCCTGGACCAGCATCTCCGACTCGGCATCGAGCGACGAGGTCGCCTCGTCGAGAATCAGGATCGGCGAATCGCGCAGCAGCGCGCGGGCGATGGCGAGCCGCTGCCTCTGACCGCCGGACAGCCGCTGGCCGCGCTCGCCAATCAGCGTCTCGTAGCCGCGATCGAGCGTCACGATGAACTCGTGCGCATGGGCGGCGCGAGCCGCGGCCTCGATCTCCGCCTGTGCGGCCGCCGGACGCCCAAACGCGATGTTCGCCGCCACGGTGTCGTCGAAGAGCACCGTTTCCTGCGTCACGATCCCAATCTGCGACCGCAGCGACGCGAGCGTGACCTCGCGGACGTCGCGGCCGTCGAGCGTAATCGTGCCGCCCGTGACGTCGTAAAAGCGCGGAATGAGATTCACCAGCGTCGTCTTGCCGGCCCCGCTGCGGCCAACGATGGCCAGCGTCTGCCCGGCGCGCACGGTGCACGTCACGCCGCGCAGCGTCGCGTCCTCCGCGCCCGCATAGGAGAAGCAGACGTTTCGGAACTCGACGGCCCTCGAGAACCCCGGCAACGCCTCGGCCGTCGGCGTTTCGGTCACCTCGCTGTGCGTCTCGAGGATCTCGAAAATCCGCTCGCCTGCCGCCCTCGCCTGCTGCAGGTCCGCATTCACCCGGCTCAGCTTCTTGGCCGGCCCATACATCATGAACAGCGCGGTGATGAACGCGACGAACTCGCCGGTCGAGAGCCGCTGGGCGGCGATCGACTCGCTGCCGTACCACAACGCCGTGACGAACGCGATTCCGCCGATGAACTCCATCAGCGGCGGCAGCGCCGACAGGGCGCTGCTCACTTTGATGCTGGTCCGGTAGTAGTGGTCGGACGCGCGCTCGAACTTCGCTGTCTCACGGTCTTCGGCGCCGAAGGCCTTGACGATGCGGTGGCCGGTGAAGGCCTCGGCGCTCACGTGGGACATCTGCTCGAGCGCTTCCTGGCTCCGGCGCGTCGTCCGCCGCACGCGCTGGCCGAGCCGGACCAGCGGGTAGACGATCAGCGGCGCGCCCGTCAGGCAGACCAGGGCCAGCCGCGCGTCGTAGTAGAACAGCGCGCCGGCGAAGAACAGCAGCGCGAACGATTCGCGAAGCAGATCGCCGATCGTCTCCGACACCGCCCGCTGCACTTGTGCAACGTCGTTGGTGATCCGCGACATCAGCCGGCCGCTGGTGTTCACCGAAAAGAAGGCCGCGGACTGGCCGAGGATGTGGCGGAACAACCGATCGCGGATGTCGCGCACGATCCGCTGGCCGACGTCGGTCATCAAATAGCCGGAGATGTAGGCGCCGAGACCTTTGGCGAAATACAGCGCCAGGATCGTCACGATCGTCGCAACGAGCTCCTCGCGCCTGGGCAGCACGGCGTCGAGGATCCGCTGGATCTGCCGGACGAGACCGGCCGACGCGGCGCCGTAGACGACCATCGCGGCGACAGCGATCGCGAGACGGCCGCGATAGGGCCGGCTGAATTCGAGGAGTCGGAAGAAGACAGTCAAGATGAAATGCAAAATGCAAAATTCAAGACGCAAACCTCGCAGCGTCCGGCATAGAAACCGTTTGCATGTTGCATTTTGAATCTTGCATTACCGCGCATCGATCACCCGCGCCGGTCGCCGTCCGTACCCGTCAGGGTGCGCGGAATGCCAGCGCCAGGCGTCAGCGATGATCGTAGTCAGGTCGGGCCGCCGCGGCACCCACCCGAAATCGGCGCGGATTCGCTCGGCCGACGCGTACAGCACCGCCGGATCGCCCGGCCGACGCGGGGCGGATCGCCAGGCCACCTTTTCCCCGGTGGCCTCCTCTACCGCCGCAATCACCTGCCGTACGGACGAGGGGCGCTCCGTGCCGACGTTGTAGGTCCCGGAGGCGCCGCCGGCAGCCAGCCAGGCCAGCGCGCGTACGTGCGCGTCGGCGAGATCGGTCACGTGCACGTAGTCCCGCAGACAGGTGCCATCGGGCGTCGGGTAATCCTCGCCGAAGAGCTCCAGGGGACGGCCGCCCCGCGCCGCGTCGAACGCCCGCGGAATGACGTGGATTTCCGGCGTGTGGTCTTCGCCAAGCTCGCCGTCGGGGTCCGCGCCGGCGGCATTGAAATAGCGCAGGCACACCGAGCGGATGCCGTACGCGCGCTCGAAATGCGGCAGCGCTTGCTCGATCGCCAGCTTCGACTGTCCGTAGGCATTGATCGGGCGGGTGGGGTGCGTCTCGCGGAGCGGCGTTTCGGTCGGCTCTCCATAGACCGCACACGTCGACGAGAACACAAAATGGCGGCAGCCTTCGGCCGCCATCGCTTCGAGCGTCCCGAGGGTTCCGATCACATTGTTCCGGTAGTAACCCGCCGGATCCGTGACGGAGTCCGGAACAACGAGCCACGCAGCGAAGTGCATCACGGCGGTCGCGTTCGTGTCGCGCAGCGCCTGCCGCACGGCGGCGACGTTGCCGATCGCGCCTTCGATCAGCCTCGCGCCCAGCACGGCCCCGCGATGGCCGGCGGAGAGATCGTCGTACACCGCCACCTCGTGGCCGGCCCGGCGCAGCGCCTTGACGGCATGGCTGCCGACGTAGCCGGCGCCGCCAGTCACGAGGACGACGTGGCGATCAGCTCCGACCAATGGAGTAGTAGCGGAATCCGTTCTGCGTCATCTGGCCGGGCGTAAAGAGGTTGCGTCCGTCGAAGACGATCGGCGCGCGCATCAGCGTGCGCATGCGGGCGAAATCGGGCCGGCGGAACTCATTCCATTCCGTCACGATGGCCAGGGCGTCGGCGTTCTTGAGCGCGTCGTAATTACTGGCGGCATACGTGATCCGTGTGCCGAAGATGCCCTTCGCCACGCCGGCCGCCTCGGGATCGTAGGCTCGCACCTTTGCACCCGCGGTCAGCAGCGCCTCGATGAGCGGGATGGAGGGTGCTTCGCGCATGTCGTCGGTCCGGGGTTTGAACGAGAGCCCCCATACCGCGATGGTCTTCCCCTTCAGCGATCCGAGCTGCTTTTTCATCTTCGCGAACAGACGCGACTTCTGCGCCTTGTTCACCTCGTCGACGGACTGCAGGATCTTGAACTGATAACCGGCATCGGCGGCAAACCGGATCATCGCCTGCACGTCTTTCGGGAAGCAGCTGCCGCCATAGCCGCAGCCCGGGAACAGGAACGACGTTCCGATGCGCCGGTCGGAGCCGATCGCCTTGCGCACGTGATCGACGTCCCCGCCGACCACCTCGCACAGGTTCGCCACCTCGTTCATGAACGAAATGCGCGTTGCCAGCATGGAGTTCGCCGCGTACTTCGACAGCTCCGCGCTGGCACAATCCATCACCATGATCGGCGCGCCGGTGCGCGTGAACGGCGAGTAGAGCTCGAGCATCAGCTCCGTCGCGCGCTCGTCGTCGGCGCCGATCACGACGCGATCCGGCTTCAGGAAGTCGTCGATGGCGGCACCCTGCTTCAGGAACTCTGGGTTGCTGACCACGCTGAAGGGATGTTTCGTTTCACGCCCCACCACCTCCTGTACCTTGCGCGAGGTCCCCACCGGCACCGTGCTCTTGTCAACGATAACCTTGTAGCCGTTCATCGCTTTCGCGATCTCGCGCGCGACCCCCAGCACGTGCTTGAGATCGGCCGACCCGTCCTCGTCCTGGGGTGTGCCGACAGCGATGAAGATGACCTGGGAATCGCGAACGGCGGTTGGCAGCGAGGTCGAAAACGTCAATCGCCCTTCGGCGGTGTTCCGGCGGACCAGCTCCTCGAGCCCTGGTTCGTAGATGGGGATTTTGCCCTTCTGGAGCATCCGGATCTTCGCGGCGACGTTATCGACGCAGACTACATCGTTACCGCTTTCAGCAAAGCAGGCACCCGCAACGAGGCCGACGTATCCTGTGCCGACGATGGCAATTTTCAATCGATCTCCCGGTGTGCAGGCCCAGGGCCGACGGGTCCTGGCCCAAGAGGATCTCTGCGGCTTTTTGACGAAACGTTGAAGCTATCATCTCATGGAGCCGTGCGGATTCTTGTCGACTACCGTCCCGCGCTGCGCGCGCGTACCGGCGTCGGAGAGTACATGCACGAAATCATCCGCGCCTATGCGGCGGCATACGACGACGACGACGTCGCCGCGTTCACGAGCTCGTGGCGCGATCGGCCGGCGCCGGAGACGCCGGGGCGGCTCGGCGCCCGCGTCGTCGACCGCCGCGTACCGGTGCGCGTGCTCAACTTCATGTGGCACCGCCTGCAGTGGCCTCCTGTCGAAGCGCTCGCCGGACCTGCCGACGTCGTGCACGCTGCTCACCCGCTGATGATTCCAAGCCGGCGCGCGGCGCGTGTCGTGACGGTGCACGACCTGTACTTCCTCGACCATCCAGAAGGCACCAGCGCCGAGATTCGACGCGATTACCCGACGCTGACAGCGCGGCACGCGCGGGCGGCCGAGGCCGTTGTCACGCCATCGCAGTACACGCGGGATCTCGTCGTAGCGCGACTTGGCGTCCCGGCGGATCGCGTCTACGCATGCCGGTTCGGCGCACCCGCCTGGCGCACCCTCGGACGGCAGCCCAATACTCCCGACGATGGTTACTTCCTGTTCGTCGGCACGCTCGTCCCGCGCAAGAACGTGCCGGGCCTGCTCGATGCGTACGTACGTGTGCTGTCGGCGATGCCCGAGGCTCCACGTCTCCTCATTGCCGGAGCGCCGACGTCGGATTCCTCTCCGTGGCTGCGGCGGCTCCAGGAGGCGCCGCTCGCGGGGCACGTCGATCACGTTGGATATGTGTCCGAGGCGGACCGCGAGCGCCTGTACGCGGGGGCGCGCGCCCTGGTCATGCCGTCCTTCGACGAGGGCTTTGGCGTTCCGGCGCTCGAAGCGATGGCCGCGGGCGTCCCAGTGATCGCCGCGAACCGCGGCGCGCTGCCGGAGGTGATCGGATCGGCGGGGGTTCTCCTGGATCCGCTCGACACCGAAGGATTCGCCTCGGCCATGCTGCTCGTCGCGCGCGACCGGGAATGGGCCGTATCGCAGGGTGCCGCAGGGCTCACACGGGCGGCGACCTTCACGTGGCACGCGGCCGCCGTCCGCCTGCGCCAGGCCTATGCCGACGCCGTGGCTCGCCGGAAAGGTGAAAGCGGACCGGCCTGATGCGAATCGCGATCGACGCGCGCGAGCTCGCCGGGCGGCCCACCGGCGTGGGGCGGTACCTCTCCGAGATCCTGCGGGCGTGGAGCGATCTCGCCGGCGCGCGGACGCATGAATTCGTCCTGTGTGCGCCCGGCTCCGTGCCGCTGCCCGGCACGCTCAACGCGTCGGTCGTCACAGCGGCCGGCGACGGGACGCTCTGGGAGCAACTGACCCTGCCGCGCCTCGTTGCGAAGGCAGATGCCGATGTGCTGTTCGCGCCGGGCTACACCGGGCCTCTCGTCAGCCGGACTCCCATGGTCGTCGCGGTACACGACGTCTCGTTCGCCGCGCACCCGGAATGGTTTTCCTGGCGGGAAGGGTTCCGCCGCCGTCTCGTCACGGCCTGGGCCGCCCGGAGAGCGGCGAAGGTCATCACCATCTCCGACTTCTCAAAGGAGGAGATCGTCCGCTACCTTGGCATCCGCGGTCCGAAGGTCGAAGTGATCTACTGCGGCGTCACGTCAATGTCCACGCCGCCCCAGCCGCTTCCGTCCGGCGGTGACATCCCGGTCCTGTTCGTCGGCTCGCTCTTCAACCGGCGCCATATCCCTGAACTGATTGCCGGGTTCGAACAGGTTGCCGCCCGGCATCCGTCGGCGCGGCTCGATCTGGTCGGCGACAATCGCACCCGCCCTCATATCGACGTCGATGAGCTGATCGCCCGGAGCAGCGCCCGCGATCGCATCCACGCCCGTGCCTACGTGGCGGACGATGAGCTGGCGTCGCTCTACCAGAGGGCACGCGCGTTTGTGTTTCTCTCCGACTACGAGGGATTTGCGCTGACGCCGCTCGAAGCGCTGGGCGCCGGCATCCCGATCGTCCTGCTGGCCACCGACGTGGCGCGCGAAATCTTCGGGCCGGCCGCGACATACATCGATCGTGCGGAGCCGTCACTCATCGCGGACGGGCTGGAACGGGCGCTGTTCGACGAGGCGGAGCGGGCGCGCGTGCTGACGGCCGCCGGCGCGCAGCTCGAGCGCTACTCGTGGCGCGAATCGGCCCACCGGACGCTGCAAGTGCTGCTCGCTTGCGCTCGCAGCAGGTAATGCAGAATTCTGAATTCAGAATGCACCGAGCTGCCGCTTTTCTGCATTTTGAATTTTGCATTCTGCATTTTCTGGTGCCTGTCTGACATGCCGCGTCTGTCGATCATCATCGTCACGTTCAACTCGCGAGCCGACATCGATGCGTGTCTTCGCTCGCTGACGGACGGCATTCACATCGATCGCGAGATCGTCATCGTCGATAACGCCTCGACGGACGGTACCGCGCAGCACATCCGCGAGCGCTGGCCAGGCGTCCGGCTGGTCGGCCTCGGCGCGAACCTGGGCTTCGCACGCGCGACGAACATCGGGATCCAGCAGACATTCGGCGAGCTCGTTCTGCTGCTCAACCCCGATACCCTCGTCCGCGCCGGCGCAGTCGACGGCCTCGTCGCGGCCCTCGAGCGCGACCCGCACGCCGCCGTCGCCGGCCCGCGCATCGTCGGCGCCGACGGGCACGGAGAGCTGTCGTTCGGCCGGATGATTCAGCCGCTGACGGAGCCGGTGCAGAAGCTCCTGATGATCGGCAACCAGCGGCGGCTGCCTGTCGTTCAGGGCATCACGGAGCGCATGACCCGCCGCCGCCAGTATGTGGACTGGGTCACCGGCGCCTGCCTGCTCACCTACCGGGCTGACCTCGAATCGGTCGGATTGATGGACGAACGGTTCTTTCTGTATATGGAAGACGTCGATCTGTGCGCGTCCCTCCGTGCCAGAGGGCGGCGCGTCCTGTTCGTCCCGGACGTCGAGGTCGTGCACCGGCGAGGGGCAAGCACCGAGCCGGCCGCGCGCGAGGCCGCGTACCGGCAAAGCTATCTGGCGTTCTACCAGAAGCACCATCCCGCGTGGGTGCCGATCGTGCGCGCTTACATGAGGCTGTTCGCGCGGCAGTAGGTGCTAGCCGTAGGCCCCCGGCCCGAGCCGAGCCATCAACTCCTCGGGCCTGTTCACCGGCTCGAAGCCGAACGGCTCGTAGAGTCCATGCGCATCGCGCGTTCGCAGCAGGAATACGGTCAATCCCTGCAGATCCTGGTGCTCTAGAATCGCGCGCATGAGGGCCTTGCCGACACCTTGTCCGCGGAATTCGGGGACGACGAAGACGTCGGACAAGTAAGCAAACACCGCCCTGTCGGTGATCACGCGGGCGAACGCGACCTGCCGCCCGTTCGCGTAGGCCCCGAAGCAGAGCGAGTTGGCGATCGAGCGCTCGATCACGTCGCGCGCCCGCCCTGCGGCCCAGTACGAGTCGTGCAGATTGCGCTCGATGACCGACAGATCGAGGAGCGCCCTGTCGGTCGATATCGTCACGTCCGGCATCATCACCCTATTGTCTATCGCACCGCCTGAACCTCCTGAACCTCCTGAACCTCCTGAACCTATTGCACCTCATATAATTGCCGCGTGCGCGTCGCGATCGATGCCAGGAAGCTGCATGACTTCGGCATCGGCACCTACATCCGGAACCTGCTGCGGCAGCTCGCGCGCATCGATCGCCAGACGGATTACGTCCTTCTGAGCCCCGCGGCGGATCTGGACGTCGCGTCGCAGCTCGGACCGAACTTCCGGGCCGTGCTCGAACCGTCGCCCAACTACTCCTTCAGCGAGCAGGTGCACGTGCCGTGGGTGCTGCGGCGCGAGCGCCCCGACGTCTTTCACGCGCCGCATTACGTGCTGCCGGCCGCAGTGACGTGCCGCTCGGTGGTGACCATCCACGACTGCATTCACCTGATGTTTCCGCAGTACCTGCCCAACAAGATGGCGTACGCGTATGCGCGGGCGTCGATGTGGGCCGCGGTGAAACGTTCGGACCGCATTCTGACCGTCTCGGAAGCGTCGAAGCGGGACATCCTTCACTTCTTCAACGTGGCGCCAGAGAAGATCGTCGTCATCTACAACGCGATCGACGATCATTTCTGGCTGACGCCGCCCGAGGACGAAGTGGCGCGCGTCCGCGAGCGCTACCAGCTCGATCATCAGTTCATCCTCTACGTCGGCAACATCAAGCCGCACAAGAACCTGGTGCGGCTCATCGACGCGTTCGGCGAGCTGCGCCGGACGGGATTCGAGGAGCTGAAGCTGCTCATCATCGGCGACGAGATTTCGAAGCTGCCGTCGCTGCGCCGCGCCGTGCACAGCCACAAGCTGCACAAGCACGTCAGGTTTCTCGGTTACGTCTCCGACGACACGCTCCGCGTGCTGTATCGGCTGGCGTCGCTGTTCGCCTTTCCGTCGCTGTACGAAGGCTTCGGTCTCCCGCCACTCGAGGCGATGGCCAGCGGCACACCGGTCGTGACGTCGAATCAATCGTCGCTGCCCGAGATCATGGGGGACGCCGCCGTGCTGGTTGACCCGTACGACGTCGGCGCGATCGTCGACGGGATGCGCCGGGTGCTGACCGACAGCGACCTTGCCGCCGACCTCCGGCGCCGGGGTCCGGCACGGGCGCGCGAGTTCTCCTGGGCACGATCGGTGGAGAAGACACGACGCGTGTACGAGCAGGTAGGTCAGCGATAGTGCGCGTCGCGCTCGTCCACGACTGGCTCACCGGCATGCGCGGCGGGGAGAAGGTGCTCGAAGTGCTGTGCGAGCTCTACCCCGCGGCCGATATCCTGACGCTGTTTCACGTCCGTGGCTCGGTCTCGCCGACGATCGAGCGCCACCCGATTCATACGTCGTGGGTGCAGCAGCTGCCGTTCGCGACACGTCACTATCGCCGCTACCTCCCGCTCTTCCCCGCCGCCATCGCCGGCTTCGACCTGAGCCCGTACGACCTGGTCGTCAGCACCAGCCACTGCGTCGCCAAGTCGGTGATTCCCGCGGTCCGCACACGGCATCTGTGCTACTGCTTCTCGCCGATGCGGTACGCGTGGGACCAATTCGACGCGTACTTCGGAGTGGAGCGGGTGGGATATCTGGCGAACCAGCTCGTCTATCGGCCGATCATGACGCGCATGGCCCGGTGGGACGCGGCCACGGCGTCGCGCGCGCACCGCTTCGTCGCCATCTCGCGTTACGTGTCCGGGCGGATTGCCAGATACTATAATCGCGAGGCGTCGGTGGTTTATCCGCCGGTCGACACCACCTTTTACCGCCCTGCCGCCGTTACCCCGGAGAATCATTTCCTGATCGTGTCGGCTCTCGTTCCGTATAAACGCATCGACCTCGCGATCGACGCGTGCCGCCGCGCCGGCGCGCGGCTGCGGATTGTCGGCGATGGTCCCGAACGAGCGCGGCTCGAACGCCGGGGTGGAGGCGAGGTGGCCTTCCTCGGTCCGCTGTCGAACGAGGCGATCCGGGATGAATACCGTCGCGCCGCGGCGTTCATCCTGCCGGGCGAGGAGGATTTCGGCATCGCTCCGCTCGAAGCCCAGGCCTGCGGCCGGCCGGTGGTGGCGCTCGCGCGCGGCGGCGCACTCGAGACGGTGATTGACGGCGAAACCGGCGTACTCTTTGACGAGTTGACTGTCGCATCGCTCAGCGCCGCGCTCGACCGCGTGGCCGGACTGCGCGTCGAAGGTGGACTGTTGCGCGCACACGCCGAACGGTTCTCACGCGAACGCCACGCCGCACGGATGCGCCAGACGATTGACGAAACAATCGCCGCGCCGGCGGGGACGACGTGGTAAGGCGCAACCGCCTGCTCGTCGCGTTCCATGTCATCAGCGACGCGCTCCTGGCCGGGTGGGCGTTTCTGCTCGCGTATTTCATCCGCTTTGACTTCGGCCTGATTCCCGTACGCAAAGGGATCCCGCCGCTGGCCGAATACCTCAACGTTCTTCCGCTCATCGGCGTGCTCACGCCGCTGGTGTTCCACTTCCGGGGCGTCTACCGGCTGCGGCGCGGACGGTCCCGGATCGACGACTTCTTTGCCGTGCTCGTCGGCAGCATTGTCGTCGTCGTCCTGGGAGTGCTCGCGACGTTGTACTTTCAGGCGTACTGGGCATCGCCCGAAGAGCGCTCCCGCGGCGCCTACCAGGTCTCGCAGATCGTCTGGGGCCTCTTCCTCGGACTGAACGTGACGTTCACCTACGCGTCACGCGAAGCGCTGCGCGAGCTCCTCGAGCACCGGTGGCGCGCCGGCGTCGGGTTGAAGCGCATCCTCATCGCCGGCGCCGGCGACCTCGGCCGCATGCTCGCCGATCGCATGCTCCAGCATCGCGAGCTC
The DNA here is from genome assembly GCA_050742535.1 of Vicinamibacterales bacterium. Taxonomy (GTDB): domain Bacteria; phylum Acidobacteriota; class Vicinamibacteria; order Vicinamibacterales; family UBA2999; genus Gp6-AA40. The sequence continues at coordinate 17,772 of JBOGIQ010000029.1, forward strand.
GGCTATCAGGTGGTCGGCTTCATCGACGATCGGGCCGGCGGAGACCACCTCGGCTACCGGGGGCTGCCGCTGCTCGGCAAGATTGGCGACGCGGCGGAAGTCGCGCAGGCGGAACGGGTCGACCATCTGTATGTCGCGCTGCCGATCGAGGAACACTCGAAGCTCCTCGACATCATGGACATCGCCAGCCGCGAGTACATCGACGTCAAGGTCGTTCCCGACATCCTGCAGTTCATCGCCCTGCGCGCCAGCCTCGAAGACCTCGACGGACTGCCGGTCATCAACATGAACGACGTGCCGCTGCAGGGCATCCGGGCGTGGATCAAGCGGGTCCTGGACGTCGTGCTCTCGCTGCTCGCGATGATCGTGCTCGCGATCCCGTTCGCGATCATCGCCGCGGTCGTGAAATGGACGTCTCGCGGCCCGGTGTTCTACGCGCAGGAGCGTATGGGCCTCGACGGCCGGGCCTTCACCGTCTACAAGTTCCGTTCGATGCAGCACGACGCCGAAGACGCCAGCGGGCCCGTGTGGGCGCGGGAGGACGACCCGCGCGCGACGCCGATCGGCCGCTGGCTGCGCCGCTTCGACCTCGACGAGCTGCCGCAGTTCTGGAACGTCCTCAAGGGGGAGATGTCGATCGTCGGCCCGCGGCCGGAACGCCCCTTCTTCGTGCAGCAGTTCAAGCACCGCATCCCGCAGTACATGCTGCGCCACAAGGTAAAGGCGGGTATCACCGGCTGGGCGCAGGTGAACGGCTGGCGCGGCAACACCTCGCTCGAAAAGCGCATCGAGTACGACCTGTACTACATCGAGAACTGGTCGGTGACTCTCGATCTGAAGATCATGTGGCTCACGGTCGTCCGCGGCCTCTTCCAGCGTGCCCATGCCTAGAACCGTCGTCACGGGAGCCGCCGGCTTCATCGGCTCCCATCTCAGCGAAACGCTCATCAACCGCGGCCATTCGGTCGTCGGCATCGACAACCTGCTGACGGGCGACATGCAGAACATCGCCCACCTGCGGGACCGCGACTTCCAGTTCATCCGGCACGACGTCACGCGCTACATCGACCTCGATGGGCACGTGGACTACGTGCTCCACTGGGCGAGTCCGGCCAGCCCGATCGACTATCTGGAGCTGCCGATCCAGACCATGAAGGTCGGGTCGCTGGGGACGCACAACGCGCTCGGATTGGCACTGGCGAAGCAGGCGCGATTCGTGCTCGCGTCGACCTCAGAGGTGTACGGGGATCCGCTGGAGCATCCGCAGAAGGAAACGTACTGGGGCCACGTCAATCCGATCGGCCCGCGCGGCGTCTACGACGAAGCAAAACGGTTCGCCGAAGCGATCACGCTCGCCTATCACCGGGCGCATGGCCTGGACACCAAGATCGCGCGCATCTTCAACACCTACGGGCCGCGCATGCGGCTGCGCGATGGCCGCGCCGTGCCGGCCTTCATGTCGCAGGCGCTGCAAAACGAGGACGTCACCGTGTTTGGCGACGGCACCCAGACCCGCAGCTTCTGCTACGTCTCCGATCTGGTGGATGGCATTCTGCGTCTGATGGATTCAGACACCAACGAGCCGGTGAATATCGGCAATCCGCACGAAGTAACCATCGAGGAGATCGCGCGGACGATCATCCGGCTCGTCGGATCCCGCAGCAGAATCGTCTACAAGCCGCTGCCGGTCGACGACCCGAAGCAGCGCCGTCCGGATATCACCCGCGCGCGCACACTGCTTCGATGGGACCCGGCCGTCGGTCTCGAAGAGGGCCTGACGAAGACCGTGTCCTACTTCGAATCAAAGCTCACCGCCGAGAGCTAGAGCATCTTCCAGATGCGTGTAGCGCCACGCAATCCAAATCCGCGCTATGCGTCCATCTCCGGTTCGATCGAATAGACGCCTGGCTTGGAGAGGCCGTTGTCGCGCGGACGCACCGCTCCGACATCGTGGAACACGAGGCGATCGCCGGGACGGAGATCCGCAGGCAGCCACGCATCGCGCGCGACGACGTCGCGAATGTCTCCGGTGGGGCCGGCGAGGCAGTATTTCATCATCGCGCCTTCGTCACCATCGGTCCTGCGAAAACTGGAGATTCGGTAGCGGTGTGTTCCGTTGATCGTCTCCGGCAGCCCGGTGCGGACCCCGGCGTCGAGAAACAGCCAGGTATGCCGGCCGCGCGGAATGCGGGCAATGACGCGGGTCACGAGAATCGTGCTCTCGGCCGCAAGGCCCCGGCCCGGGGCCAGAATCAGCTGCGGCCGATACGGAAGGCGCCGATACGCATCAAGCGTATGGCGCGCGATCCCGGACAGCATCTCGATGCCCGTCGCCGACGACAGACACCGCGACGGGAATCCGCCGCCGATGTTGATCGTGAGCGCCGGCACGCCTGCGGCGGCTAACTGTCCGAGGACGGGGCCCAGATCGTCGAGCGCGCGAGCCCATGCACGAGCGCTCGGCGGGCACGATCCAAGATGAAAGCTCAAGCCATACGGACGGAGACCGACCTCCCTCGTCCGCACGAGAATCGCTTTGGCAAGCGCGGGGGATGCGCCGAATTGGCCCCCACAGGAAGTCACGTGCCCGCTGCCGTCCACGGCGATACGGACGTACACCTGTGCGCCCGGCGCACACTCCGCCAGCTTGTCGAGCTCTTCGAACGAGTCGCAGGCGAAACGGGTGACTCCACCGGCGGCGCACGCAACGAGATCGCGCAGGGGCTTGACGGATGAACCGGACACGACACGGTCGGGACTGACGTCGAATGCGCTCAGCAGGTCGAGCTCCAGACGCGAGCCGATCTCGAAGCCCGATCCGGCTTTCGCCAGCGGGCGCAACACGTCCGGCTCCGCGTTCGCCTTCACCACATAGTGGATGCGGGCGCCGGTAAAACACCGCGCGAGCTCTTCGTACTTCTGTCGAACCAGCTGCTCGGAGATGGCGAAGAACGGTGTCTCGTGTGGCAGCGACTGCACTGACGCGAGATCGAACATTTCCGCTTGCGTGTCGGCCGGCGTTCTCAGCCAAGCCGGATTGCCTGGTACAATATCGTCATAACGATATATTATATCTCCACAACAATACAATGACGCGTTCTGAACGCGTGCGCTCGCAGCTCTATCGCAGATTGTTGATAACGTGTGCGTTATTGAACGCCGACAGAACCCTGAATTACAGTTCGAACGTGCCCTCGACCCGGTGGGGTGAAGCCGTCACGCGGCTGCTCTCCGAACGCGGATGGACCAAGCGCCAGCTTGCCGACCGGGCATCTGTCCGGCCGAACACCATCACCAATCTCATCAAACACGGGAAGGACACCGACACGGCGATCCTGTCGCGCATCGCCGATGCCTTCGAGGTGGACCTCGCCGAGCTGTTCCTCACGCGCGAGGAAAGCGCGGTTCTTCAGGCTCATCGCACCAGTCGCGTCGATCGGCTGCGCGACATGGTCGTCAAGGAAGTGACGGAAGCCGTCACCCGGCTCGTCGCACAGGAGCTTGGGAAAAGCGGCACGTTCTCCGACGTGAGCCCTGCGGCCGGCGCCGAGCGGACCTACAGCCGCCGCAAGGGCAAGCGGACGCGGCGGACCTCCAAGGAGTAGACGTCCGTCCTAGCACGCATCTGGAAGATGCTCTAGCCTTGGGCGGGCTCGTTAATCAGGCGCCGCAGCCGGAAGAAGTAATCCGCGCTGGAGACGAGCGTCAGTCCGAGCGACAGCCAGATCCCCGCATCCACCAGCCACGACGTCTGCCGCCGGTAGTTGAAATACATGATCACGACGCTGACGACGATGAAGGCCGCGGTCGTCGCCTTCCCGAGGAACGACGGTCTGAACGTGCGCGGGCCGATTGCGAGGTTCACGATCGCCACGACGCCGACGATTACGATGTCGCGGCTGATGACGACCACCGTCAGCCAGAGCGGCAGATGGTTCGTGAGCTCGATGGCCGGCAGGGTCAGCACGATGAACGTGGTGACGAGCAGGAGCTTGTCGGCCATCGGATCGAGCCAGGCACCGAGGCTGGTGCGCTGTCCGGCGCGGCGCGCGATCAACCCGTCGAGCGCGTCGGTCGCCCCGGCGGTGATGAACACCAGCAGCGCCGTGCCCAGGCGCCCGTAGACGACGAGCAGCACGAATGCAGGAATCAGCACGATCCGCAGGATCGTGAGCTGATTGGCGAAGGTCAGGTTGCGCAAGACGTCAGCGTAAAACGGCCTGCAGCCGGTTGATCACATCAACGGCTTCGGCGCCGGTGACCGGACGGTTGACCTCGAATCGCATGCCGTCCACGAGCGGCATCACGCCCACGGCGACCACCGCGGCCGCCGCCGGGTAGACCAGGTGAGAGGCCGGCATGTCGGTGATTGGCGGCTGCTCGGCGAGACGTTTTCGCAGCACCGGGTTTGTCGCCGACGCCATCGTCAAGACTCGGCGGACGGCCGTCGCCAGGTCGCCGCGCCGGATTCCCAGCCTGGGCTGGAACGTGTGGTTCTCGAACGGATCCATTACGCCGGCGCGCGCCACTTGCATGATCCAATCGCCTGCCCAGTGCCCGGCGGCGTCGGTGATGACCACCTGCTGCTGCGGCGCGGCGGCGATGAACCGCTCCAGGCGGACGCCGATCAATGCGGCCAGTTCTCCGCGGGTCGCTGCCGCCGATGCGGAGATCGCCCGGAATTCCGGCGAGAATGCCGACTCGCGCATGCGCTCGGCGAGCGCCGCGATCTTCGCGGTCAATTCGGGAGCCGGATCGAGCGCCGCGGCCTTCCGATACGCCGCGTCTGCCGCCTGATACTCCTGCTGGTCGGCCAGCAGATCCGCCATCGCGATGAGCGCTGCCGTGTCGGATGGATCGAGCTCGATGGCTCGCGCGAAGTGCTGTGCCGCACGGCCGTTGTCGCCCTGCCGGCGCTCGACCACTGCCAGCTCGCGGTACAGGAACGAGCTGTCGGGGGACAGCTCGATCGCCCGCTCGTAGGCGGCGCGCGCGCGATCCAGACGTCCGGCCGAGGCCTCCGAGCGCGCTGAGTCGATGACCTGCTCCACCGTGCGGAAGCGAAGGACGTCAACGCGGCGGCGAACGTCGGCGAGCGAGCTGTCCGCGGCAAGCGCGGCCTCGAACGCGGCGAGCGCATCGACGTCCCGCTTCATGGCCAGCAGCGTCTGCCCTCGCCCGATGAGCGCGGGTACGTAATCGCGCGCCGGCCGCAGCGCGGCGTCGAACGCTGCCAGCGCGCGTTCGTGATCGCCGCGCGCGAGCGCAACATAGCCCTCGCCCGCGCGGGCCGGATAGAGCTGGGGGTTGCTCTTCAGCGCGGCCTCGAAATCACGCGCGGCGTTGCGCGTGTCGCCGCTCTGCAGGAATCTCCACGCCAGATCGATGCGCTCGACACCGGGCGCGCGCTGCAGCGACGCCGGTACTGCGGGGTACACGAAGTCGGGGTACCGGGCAACGGTCGGGACGGAGGGCGGCACAGCGGCGCGGCCGGCGCAGGCGCCAAGCGCAACTGCCGTTCCCAGCACGAGCGCCAGGCCGCACGCCTTAATCCACATCACCACTATTCTCCCGCGTCTCCTGTCTCCTGCGGCGCCGGCGTCGTCAGACGCTCGATGAACCGCCGCGGTACGTCCGCCTCGATGACGACCTTCCCATTTGTTGCCACATGGCTGACGACCCGCGCTATCCGGTACAGCCGTGAAATCTGCTGACGATCGAAGTCGGCGCTGCTGTCGAAGGTGATCGTAATGCGCCGGGTATCCAGCGCCAGCCTCGACGCGACCATCTGGAGCAACTCGACCAGGCCGGCGCCCGTGCGGGCGGAGACCAGCGCCGCCGCCGGATCCGCCGCCTGCAGCCGACGCTGCTCATCAGCGGACAGCATATCGACCTTGTTATAGACATCGAACACGGCCACCTCGGCGGCACCGACCTCGTCCAGCACGCGGCGGACGGCCAGAACGTGCCTCTCGCGATCGGGGCTGGCACCGTCGATGACGTGGAGGACGAGGTCGGCCTCCGCCACTTCCTCGAGCGTGGCGCGGAATGCCGCCACCAGTGCGTGTGGCAGCCGGTCGATGAATCCGACGGTGTCGGAGACGAGCAGTTCGCGCTGATCCGGCAGCCGGACCTTCCGCACCAACGGATCCAGAGTCACGAAGAGCGCGTCCGAGGCATCTGCGTCCTCGTGTGTCAGCCGGTTGAACAGCGTGGTCTTGCCGGCGTTCGTGTAGCCAACCAGAGCGACGGTGGGCACCGACTGCTTGTGACGGCGGTCGCGGAGCTGCGAACGCCGCTGCCGCACCTGATCGATTTCCTTCTGCACCGACTGAATGCGAACGCGGATACGGCGGCGGTCCGTTTCGAGCTTCGTTTCACCAGGGCCGCGCGTGCCGATGCCGCCGCCGAGGCGCGACAAGGCGGCACCCGATCCGGCCAGCCGCGGCAGAAGGTACTTGAGCTGCGCGAGCTCGACCTGCCACTTGCCTTCCCGTGTGCGCGCGCGGCGCGCGAAGATGTCGAGGATCAACTGGGTTCGATCCACGACCTTGCGGTCGAGCCGATCCTCGAGCTGCCGCAGCTGGCCGGGGGTCAGTTCGTGATCGACGATGACCACGTTCACGTCCGCTTCGGCGCACGCGGCGGCAAGGGTCGCCACTTTGCCTGCGCCGATAAACGTTCCGGCGTCGGGCTTCGGCCGTTCCTGGAGCATGCGCAGCACGACGGCTGCGCCGGCAGCCTCCGCAAGGCCGGCGAGCTCTTCCAACGACTGCTCAGCGTCGATGCGGCGAACCGAACCACTGATCAGGCCAACCAGCGCGGCCCGCTCGGGGCGTGTCTGCCTGCCGTCGCGCGCAGCGGGAGTCGCCGCCGGCTTCCTGAGCACCATCTCTGATTGATCGTATCAGTGCCGCCAGAGGCACCGCTGGGTTGCCTGGGTTGCCTGGGTTGCCCAGGCCACCCAATCGTACAATCCCGGCCATGCCCGCGAAGCGCACGCGCACGGCGAAAGCGCCCGCCCGTCCCCGTGTGCCGCTGCCACGGCAAACAGGCGGAGCGCACGAGGACAAGACCAGGCGCCCGTGGCGCCGCCGCAAGCACAAGGCGAAGGACTACGAATAAGGGGCCCGCGCTAGAACGGAATGACTATCCCGGCGGCAAAGCGGAATGCGTTGCCGGAATCCTCTTCCAGTATCTTGAGCCACTCCGCCTGGATGCGCACTCCAAACGTACCCGCGTTCAGGTTCACACCTGCTCCGAGCGACATCGCCGCTTCTGTGGCGGATTCTTCGAAATCGATCAACGGCACACCGGAGAGGGTTGCCTCGACGCTGGCGGCGCCTCTCGCGGCGCCGAACAGGATTTGAGCGAATGGATTGACGCGTGGATTTTCCGTGGCGCCCAGGCGGATACCGCCCAGGAACGTATGGACGCTGGACGTCACGCTGCCTGTAAAGGTAATACCCTGCTCGGTCAAAGACTCCGTCTCCGACTTGTAGTTGCCGCCGATGTCGCCGACGATGGACAACATCGGAGTGATCGGCACGGCGACGTCGAAGTACCACCCCTTCGGGACGTTGAGCCCGTCGTCGTCGGTCTCCGCGCCGTCCACGACATCGCTTCCGGAGATGTGCAGCAGCCGCCACCCGGCTGAGATTTCAGGTCTACCCTGGGCCAGTGCCGTCCCACTCGTCAGGATGAGCGCCCCGAGTACGAGCGTTGCAAGTCGTCGCATTGTGCCTCCTAGAAACGAAACTTCGCACCGACGCTGAACTGAAAAACGTTTCCCCCGTCGCCTTCCGCGAATACTCTCAACCAACCGATCTGGAACCGCAGGCCGACCGGCAGGCCGCCATTGACGTCCACTCCAGCGCTGAGATTCAGCGCGGGATCGGCCGCCGATCTCGAGAGGACAATGCCACCGGCGGCCGTGGTCGTTTTGAGATGCGCGGCACCAAGCAGCGCCTGCCCGAACGCGATAACGTCGGGTTGCTTCGTCGTCGCGTTTACCCTCAGGCCACCCATGAACGTGTGTATCCGGGCGTCGAAGGTCTGCGAGAACGGGCCGATGCTCAGCGAGTCGCTCGTGTATGCGCCGCCGACGTCGCCGACGATCGAGATCAGGCTGTTCACGTGGCGAGTGGCGTCGACATACCACCCCAACGGGTAGCCCAGCCCCTCGGACTGAAGGAATCGATACCCGGCCGATACGTCGCCCCGATCCTGTGCCGTTGCGGCTCCTCCCGTCAGAACGAGCACGCCGATCGCCAGCGTCGTCAGTCGCACGGTCATCGAGAAGAACAGCTAGAAGCGAATCTTGGATGTCGCGCCGGCCTTGTCGCTGACGTGAATGCTGTCGATGAAGCGGATCCGGTGGGGATGCGTCTGCATCACCAGTGACGTCGTGCGAATGCCGTCGCCGAAGAAGCGGACGCCTTTCATCAGGGATCCGTCCGTCACGCCCGTTGCGGCGAAAATAACGTTGTTGCCCGAGGCCAGGTCTTTCGAGCGGTAGATTTTCTTGAAGTCCGTGATCCCCATCGCCCGGCAGCGCTGTTCATGCTCCGGCGTGCCGACGACGAGGCGGGCGTAGATCTCTCCACCGAGGCAGCGCATCGCCGCCGCGGTGATGACCCCTTCGGGCGCGCCGCCGATGCCCATCACCGCATGCACGCCGCTGCCAACGACGGCGGCGGTGATGCCCGCCGAGAGATCGCCGTCGCCGATGAGGCGGATGCGCGCGCCGGTCGCGCGGATGTCGGCAATCAGCTTCTCGTGCCGCGGGCGGTCGAGCACGATGACGACCAGGTCTTCCACCTTGCGCCCCAGTGCCTGCGCGATTGACCGCAGGTTGAATCGCACCGGCGCATCGAGGTCCACCACGTCACGGCAGCTCGGGCCGACAACGAGCTTTTCCATGTAGATGTCCGGCGCGTGCAGCAGCCCGCCGTGTTCGGAGGCCGCCAGCACGGCCAGCGCGTTCGGCGCGCCGGTGGCGCACAGGTTCGTCCCCTCGAGTGGATCCACCGCAATGTCGACCTGCGGGTACTCGGTGCCGTCGCCGTGCGCCGCCGAGCCGACCTTCTCGCCGATGTAGAGCATCGGCGCCTCGTCGCGTTCGCCCTCGCCGATGACAATCGTGCCGTCGATCGGCACCGAGTCCATCTCCTGGCGCATCGCTTCGACCGCCACCTGATCGGACTTGTGACGGTCGCCCTGTCCCATGGTGTGCGCGCAGGCAATCGCCGCCTGTTCGACGACGCGCAGGAAATCGAGGGAAAGGTCGGAGTCGAGGTAGCTCTGATGATTGGCGGCGAGCTTCGACTCCTTCGTGCCGGTTATCGTCACGTGGTCACTCCGTTGTACGGCGGCAGCTCACACCGGGTCGGCTTGTCCGTCCGATAGCCAAGCAGGTAATCGGCCTGCATGATCGTGTGGATCTCGCGCGTGCCCTCGTAAATTACCGCGCCCTTGCAGTTACGGTAGAACCGGCCGACAGGATACTCGTCCGAGTATCCGTTCGCACCGTGAATCTGCACGGCATCGCCGGCCGCGCGCTCTGACGCGACCGTCGCGACCCACTTGGCGAGGCTGGTCTCGCGGGTAGTCCGGCGGCCGACGTTCTTGAGCCAGCCGGCGCGCTGCCACAGCAGACGCGACGTCTGGTAGTCGGACTCCATCCTGGCAATCATTTCCTTCACCAGCTGGTGGGAGCCGATTTCGACGCCAAAGGCCTTGCGCTCCTTCGCGTACTTCACGCTGGCATCGCGGCAGGCGCGGATCAGCCCGGTGGCGCCGGCGGCCACGGTGTAGCGCCCCTGGTCGAGCGCGAACATGGCGATCTTGAACCCCTCGCCTTCCTGTCCGACGAGATTCTCGCGCGGCACCTCCACCTCGTCCATCTTGAACGAGCCGGTGTTCCCCGCCAGGATTCCCCACTTCTCCTTCAACGTCGCGCTCGAGAACCCGCGGAACGCACGCTCGACGATGAACGCGCTCATGCCGGACGGGTCGCGCTGCTTCTTTTTCTCGAGGTCCGTCCAGGCGAACACCAGGAAGTGGTCGGCGACGTCAGCGAGCGAGATCCAGATCTTCTCGCCCGTGAGAACGTAGCGATCGCCTTTCCGCAGGGCCACGGTCTGAATGCCGCGCGCGTCGCTGCCAGCGGACGGCTCCGTGAGGCCGAATGTCGCGATCTTCGTGCCCTGCGCCTGCGGGGCCAGATAGCGGCGCTTCTGGTCGTCGCTTCCCCACGCGAGCAGCGTGAGCGAGTTGAGGCCGACGTGCACCGACAGGATCACGCGCAGTGAGGTGTCGACGTACTCCAGCTCTTCGCTGGCCAGCCCGAGGCACAGGTAGTCCATGCCTGCGCCGCCATGCTCCTCGGGCACGCAGATCCCGAGCAGCCCGAGGGCCGCCATCTGCGGAAAGACCCCGCGGTCGAAGCGGTGCTCGCGATCGAGCTCGCGAATGCGTGGAGCGACCTCGCGTCCCGCCCACTCGCGGACCGACTGCTCGAGCAGCCGGTGCTCGTTCGACAGGTCGAAGTTCATTTACGGAAGAGCATCTCGCGCGTGTTCGTCTTCAGGAGGAACTGGTCGGTCACGCGCAGCGGCTCGAACATCCGCAGGATGTCGCGGTTCGGCAGCGGCTTCTGTTTTCCCCGCGCCGCCGCGTAGGGGCGGTGCTGGATCGTTTCTTCGTCCACCACCACGAAACGCGTGTACGCCTTGGTCGGCGCGACCGCCTCGGTGGCGTTGAAGAGAGCGAACAGCATGCCCCCCGGCCGGAGCACGCGAACCAGTTGCCTGGCGAGCGCCTGCGCCGCGGGCTTGTCGAGGTAGTCGAACAGGTCCCAGCACAGGATGCCGTCGAAGGTTTGATCGGTCTGCGGGAAACGGCGGCTGAGGAACTCGGGCAGGTCCGCCAGCTTGTCCTCGCGGACGTAGCGATCGATGTCCTTCGACAGTTCCTCGACCTGAAACTTGCAGCCGAGCCGCTCGCCGAAGAAGGTGACGTTCTGTCCGACGACAGGACCGATGTCGAGCAGCGTCGGCTGCGGATGGGAGCCGAGCGTCGACAGGAATTTCTTCAACGCCTTGGTGGGATGTGGGGGCCCCTTCGCGGCGCCGGCGCCTGCTTCCGGATCGTCCTTGCGCCTTCGTTGAAACAGGTCGGAGAGCGCCACGGAAATGATGAATGGTGATTAGTGATTAGTGAATCGTTTGTGATTGGTGATTGGCGACTGGTGATTGCTGACGCTGTCGCTCATCGAATCATCAACCACTCACAGATCACTAATCACCAATCACCCGTTGACCACCCGTTGACCTAATGCGCCGCAGCCTGTGGTTGCGGTGCGCTCGTGGCCGCCGCCGCGGCTGGCTTGACTGTCTGGGTCTGCTGGCCTGAGGCCGCCTTCCGCTGCATGTCCACCGTGCCGCGGAAGTGCGCGCCCTCCGCGATGGCCACGCGAGGCGACACGATGTCGCCGTCAACCGAGCCGCCGTCGCGGATGTCGACCTTCTCCGTCGCGGTCACGTTCCCGTTGACCTCGCCGAGGACGATCACCGACTTCGCGTGCACCTGCGCCTTGATTTTTCCGTTCGGGCCGATCGTCAGCACATGATCCTTGAGCTCGATCTTGCCTTCGACGTGGCCTTCGATCGTCAGATCCTCGCTCCCGTTCAGCTCACCCTTGATGACAACCGATTTTCCGATGTTCACCACGTCCCTCTCGATCCGCCTCTCCGGCTGTGGTACGGGCGCTGCGCTGGCCGGCTGATGCACCGGAGCGGGCGCCGTGGGCGCCGGCTGGCTGCCCTTTACCCCTTCGTCACGCTTCCACATGTTGATGTCCTCCGCGCGTTGTCTGCCGGAACGCCTCCGCGGCGTTCCTTGAGTCTGCGGGAACGCTTCTGGCGGCGTCGTCGAGACTCACGCGTCCCTCTTTCCTGACCGCTGTACTGGGGCCCGGAGCCCACAGAGTATATATCGGGCGTTCTGCGCAAAAGTGCAGTCGGGGCGAGACTGACGCGAAATGCTACAGTGGTACCAGTGCGGATCTATCTCGACCACAACGCGACGACGCCTCCTGCGGCAGAGGTAGTGGACCGGATGGCCGCCGCGCTTCGCGAGCAGTTCGGCAACCCCTCCAGCGTGCACCACTTCGGACAGGTGGCGAAGGCAGCGCTCGATGACGCGCGGAGCGCGGCCGCGGCGCTGATCGGGGGCGATCCGTCGGAAATCGTCTTCACAAGCAGCGGAACGGAAAGCGACAACTTCGCGATCCGAGGCATCGCCGAGGCGCTCGAAGTCACAGGAAAGCGGCACCTCATTGCCACAGCGATCGAA
>JBOGIQ010000030.1:0-29121 GCA_050742535.1 Vicinamibacterales bacterium
TTGCAGACCGGTTCAAGCTGCGCGTCAGGATCGACACCCGCGAGATGCCGATCCTTGAACTACGACTGGCGCGGAGCGATGGTCAGGTGGGATCAGGCCTTCACAACTGCTCAAAGGAAAAAGTTCCCGAGACGCCGTTTAGAGCGCCGACCGGTGGATCGGTTGCGGTGTCGGATTGCGCCGCCGGCCGCAACGGTGTGCCCCAACTGGCAACTCTTGCGTCACGCCGATTGAAGACCATCGTGGTGGACAGAACCGGCCTTACGGGCCAATGGTGGTATGCCGTCTACTACGGCGGGGAGCTACCGCAGATACCGGGAGTCGATCTATCTCAGGCGAAGGTCAACCCGGACTTGCCGTCATTCGAGGGCGCTCTTCGTGAGCAGTTGGGGTTGCGGCTGGAACGCGCCCGTGGGCCGGTCCCTGTCGTGGTGATTGAGTCGATCGAACGTCCGACGCCGAACTAGCTCACACTATTGGACCGCGAGGACGACCCGTCCGCAGAGGGAAGATCACACCCCAACAGCTAGTCAGGCTCCGGCCTAATCGCCGAATCGATCACTAACACGTCCAACATCTCTCGACCCGGATCGAACCGCACGCCCAATTGCTCACGAGCAGCCGTTGTCAGCGAGACGCCGCCCGTCGGAGCGTCAAGAGGATTCGCCGCCTCATAACGCACCGACACGTCGTAGCGTCCGATCAATCCTGTGCGATCCACGACCGGGCGGTCAAAGCCTCCAACCTGGCGAAACACCTGAAAGATGTCGGGCACGGTCAGCGCGAGCAAGGTTAATGCGCGTCTTCCGCCTTCAGCCTCGCGTGCCTTCACCAATCGTTCGCAACTGGATGGCCGGGGCGCTTCCTTCTCACGTGTTTCCACACACTCAGGTGGAGTCGGCACGAGCCACGGTCCCGGCGTTCCGTCAGGGCGCGTAAGCCGCGCCACATACACATCGAATGATCGCGATTCCGTATGGGCGCGGAGGCGGAAGCGGTCAGCGAGCAGCCTTTGAATCATCCCGTGAAGCGCCGGATACGCGAGCACGCCTGTGCCTTTCGCTCGAATGTCGAACGTCGTTTGACGCATCCAGGGCTCACTCACGACGATGCGTCCTTCGTCGTTGTAGTCGGGATACGCTTCGCGAAGCAACAGCAGGAGCGAGAAGTTGGTAGCGGTCCACTCCACCCCGTCCGAGCCTGACGAGGTGTAGTGCAACGCCGGATTGTGCGGTTTGATCGAGACGACGTCAAACGCGGGCGAGGCTGCGTCCTGCGCGAACACGATGGGCGCAACTAGGACGGCTAGGACACCTGAGAGGTAGCGCACGGCGGTCCTTGGAGGGCGACTGGCACCGACAAGCATACGCCTGTCGATGCGGGTCCGACCGACTGCTCTCGATTCCCGCGGGAATGCTTCTCATCTTCGTCTGCGTCGCTGCACTCTTCCTGACAATCTGATTGCACGGGCAATCTGCAATTCCGGGATTCAACCTTCAAAGTCGTCACGCGCAACCCACCGCGCGCTGACGCGCCGATCAAGAACCTCTCGCGGATGAACGGAACTTCACAGCGCCGCACGGGCGCATCCATTGCAGTTTCTTCAGGATGCCCAGTCGTCGTCAGTACATTCGCTCGACGACAATCACGGCGATCGTCGCGCTCGCCGCGCTGGCCGCCGCGATTCCGAACACCGCGGTCAGGATCGGCACCCGTCGCGCGCGCACGCAGGTCGCCACGACATCGACGACCGAGGCGTCGAACGGAGCTGCTGCCATCATCGCTGCGCGCAGGCGGGACGACTTCGCCGCAATGTACGCGTTCCGGCCCGGCTACCCGTTCTGGCAGCACGTCTTCGCACTCCCCGACCACTCGATCGCGTTTGGGAGCGTTGCTGACGGCCGCCTTCTCGCGACCTTTCCCACGAAAGGGAATTGGACGCGCGAGGCCGTGTGGGCCGACCCCGCGCTGGCTCACGTCCTGGAGGGTCAAGGGCTCGCGCGCAGGCTGAGTGAACGGAGGGAACAGGTCGCGCTCCTCCTGGAGCGCACCGCCGGACCGGTGCTGCACAACTCGACGCGTGGAGACGCCCTGCTGCCGAACGCCGTCAGGTATGGGCGCTTCCTCGCGGAGTGGAGCGCGATCTACGAGCGGTTCGGCGTCCCTGCGGACATCGGCCTGGCGCAGGTCATTCTCGAATCGGGCCTGAACGGCAAGAGGCGCTCGGAAGCCAACGCCGTCGGCTTCTGCCAGTGGCTGCAGAAGAACTGGAAGCGGCTGAACTACTTCTCGCCGACCCCCATCGAGGGGCTGAACCAGACGACGCAGGCTCCCTACTGCGCCGCGTATCTGTCCGTGCTGGCCACGAAGTACGGATCGTTCATCCCCGCACTCTCCGAGCACAACGCCGGCGGCACGAACGTGGGACGGACCTTGATCAACGGCGAGCACCTCGGCGCACACGATGTCCGTGCCCGGTACTTTCTCGGCTCGAAGCTGGCCCGGGACCTGCGGGCGTTGCCAGGGAAGGAGTACGACGACGTCTATCGGAGCTATGGTCCGCGGTCGCACCTCTATGCCGAGATGGTGTTTGGCAACACGTTCATCGTCAGGAACCTGATGGCGTCCGCGCCCCAGGTGCCGATCTACGCGATGCGCACGCCGCGGGCGATCTCACTCGCCGAGATCATGAAGCGCACAGGTTTACCTGCGGACGAGGTGCGTCGGTTCAATCCGGCACTCGGCGAGCGGGTCCCGGCGCAGGCGATGCTTTATCTTCCGGAGTACGTCAGCGAGTTTGGCCCTGACGTGGCGTTCTGGCGCCGGCCTCCCAGCGCAGCATATCTGGCTGTACTGGACGAGTTCATGCGGTTGGATGCCGGCGCTGAACGGTGGGACGACCCGGCCTTCGCGGCTGTTCTGACGGACTTCAAGCGCCGCTTCAAAGAAACGAACACCGAGGAAGGGGCCGTGATGGAGACGGTGCTCGCCTACGCGATGGACCAGGCCTACACGAGCAGCCGGCGCGCCCTGCTGTCCGAGTTCCGAAGCAATGGACAAGTGCGCTACCTGATCGAGCGCGGTGTGCTCGAACTCAACGTCGTGCGCGACGCTCAGGCGCGCCTGTCGCTGCCATACGCGGACCCATTGCTTTACAATTGGCCATAGCCTCGTTGAGCCGTGCGAGGGTGACGCCTGATGCCGGAACCGCGCGAGGCGCGCTCGATCGTCGAACAGGCCGAACAGGCGGCCGCGGCCGGCAACTATGCCTCCGCCGAAGATCTCCTGCGTGAGGCGGCCGCCCTCCAGGAGCAGACGCTCGGCGCACAGCATCCTGACCTCGCCAACACGCTGAACAACCTCGGCATCGTCTGCGAGATCACCGACAACCCGATCGACGCGGAACACTACTTCCGCCGCGCGCACGCCATCGCGTCGGCGACGCTGGCGCCGGACCATCCCTTCGTCGCCACGAGCCGCAAGAACCTCCACGATTTCTGCGCGTCCCGTGGACGGCCGGTGGACCTGCCGCCCTCACCACCGGCAGTGGCAGCGTGGCTGGAAGCGCCAGCACCCGCAGCGCCGCGGCGCGAACCATCGCCATCGGCGACAGAGGAGGACGCGCCGCCGCCCGCCGGGAAGAAGTCGCTGCGCCCGCTTGCACTTGGCGCGTTGGGCGGGGTCGCGTTGCTGATCGTGATTCTGGCGATCGCGCGGCCCTGGGGTGGTACGGGCGAGGTGAAAGGCCGACCTGCCGCCTCCGCCAAGGCTACGGCGCCCAAGGAAGGCCGGCCTCTACCGGCCCCTCCGCCAGCCGAACAGCCAACACCGCCGGCGGCCGCACCGATCGCGCAACCGGAGCCAGCCGCGGCGACAGCCCGAACGCCTCCGTCAGGCGAACCGACCGAACGACCGACGGCGATGCCGACGGTGGTTGCCGCGCAGCTCTGCACTGCTCTTACGAACTGGCGATGCCAGACCGCGGACAGCGAGGTCCCGCCTGGACCGATGGTCTTCTTCACACAAGTCAAATCGGATACGGCCACCACGATCGAGCATCGGTGGTATCAGGGCGATCGCCTGCGCCGGGCCGTCCCGCTCCGCATCCAGGCCAATCCCGGTGCGGGTTACCGCACCTACAGCCGCACCACCGTCAACGGTGCCGGCGACTGGCGCGTCGAGCTGCGCAGCGCGGACGGCACCGTCCTGGGCGAAGAGCGCTTCACAGTGCGGTAGCCGCCCGGCGCCCTCGGATCATCGGAGGGCGGCGAGCGCTGCCTGAATGCGCTCGCCCTGCGCGCTGGTAATCAGGCGCGACAGCACCTTCCCAAAGCGCGATTGCTGAGCGCCCGAGTGGATGTACTGCCAACGGTACGCCTTGAGGAATGCCGCCTCGACGAGACGCGACTCCGGCTCGCCGACCTCCCGGCCGCACGCCGCCGCGAAGTAGGCCGTGTCGGCTGTGGCCTGCCCCTGCAGAATACCGTCCACCGCTGCCACCAGCTCGATGAACTCGCCGACGGCGCGATCGCGCTCGGCCGCCGTCAGTTCGCCGTCATGGCGCACCCACTCGAGCTCGTCGAGAATCGCGTGCTGGCTTTCCTCTTTCCAATGGAAAAGGAACACGTCTTTGAACAGATCGGAGAGCTCGGCGTCGTGCGCGATGCTCTCGAGATAGTGCGTTTGCGTGAACAGCTCGATATCCAGCGTCAGCGCCAGCACCGCCCAGGTGCTCTTGCCGAGCACCGCCCGGGCGACGGCATTGGCGTCCACGTCGAACCGATAGCCGGCAGGCAGCACCTCGCCGACCATCGTGTCGATGCGGCGGAACAGCGCCTGGTGCTTCAACTCCTCGTCGCTGAAACGGACCAGCGCCTCGAGCGCATTCTGATCGCCAAACCAGTGCTCGTGGCTCAATTCCAGCACCTTGGCGTTGATGAACCGCTCGACCAGGCCGAAAACGTTGGCGTAGGTGCGGCCCTGGATCTGGCTCACGAATCGCTTTTCAGCGGGCGACAGGGTCGTGAACGTGTCGGCCAGGACGAGCCCGTCCGGCAGGAACTTGTGGGCGGTGTCGAACCGGCGTCCCCGGATGACGTCTGCCTCGACCTCCCAGTGGACCCGTTTGGATGCCGCAACAGAGCGCGCATATCGTTCGCTCTCGGGCAGTGTGACGATCGCAGTCATGTTCAGTCTCCTTCGCAGTCGGACGACCACATGGACAGGGGGGTCGGCCGATGCGCGCAACAGTAAGACTGTCGTGGCCGGGGATCTATGATTGCCGCACCGGCAAACATGACTGAGACGCCGATTTCCGGGTAGGAACCAGGGTGGACGCGCTATCCGACGTGTTCAGAGTGGCGCAGCTGACCGGCGGGGTATTCCTGCACGCCGAGTTCTTCGCGCCGTGGTGCATTTCGGCGCGCCTGAGCCCCGATCATTGCGCGCCAGTGCTTGGGCCGGCGTCCGATTTGATCATCTATCACTACATCGTCGAAGGCGACCTCCGTATCCGCGTTGACGGATCGTCCGGAGAGGACGTCAGGCTGGGGGCGGGAGATGTCGCCTTGCTTCCACGCAACGATTTGCATCTGATGGGCAGCGACCTGAGCCTGCCGCCGGTTGCCGGCGGCGACGTCATTCAACGACCGACGAACGGCGGGCTCTTTTCCATTCATCATGGCGGCGGCGGCGGACGGACGCAGATGATTTGCGGCTTCCTCGGTAGCTCCAGCGCCGACCGCAATCCGGTCATTTCAAGTCTGCCGCCGCTGCTGACGTTCAACATCACGCACGGCCGGGCCGCGGAATGGATCCGCTCAACGCTCCAATATGGGGCAGCGGAGGTCGCCGCCGGACGTCCGGGGTCGGAGACCATGCTCGCCAAGCTTTCGGAACTGCTGTTTCTGGAAGCGGTGCGGCGTTATGCGGAAACGCTGCCGGACGGTCAGACGGGATGGCTGGCCGGCTTGCGCGAGCCTTACGTTGGACGCGCGTTGGCGCTGCTGCACCGCGACATCGCCAGGCGTTGGACCGTTGATGATCTGGGCCGCGAGGTTGGCTTGTCGCGTTCCGCGCTGGCTGACCGTTTCATTCGATGCATCGGCGTGCCGCCGATGCATTACCTCACAAATTGGCGCATGCAGGTCGCAACGCACAAGCTTCGGAACACCAGCGCGTCCGTTGCACAGGTTGCGGAGACAGTCGGCTACGACTCCGAGGCCGCATTCTCCCGCGCGTTCAAGAATGCCTTCGGTACCGCGCCAGGGACATGGCGACGCTCGAACAGCTAAAGAGGACCCTGACCGATAATGGCTTCCCCCGAGACATAACGCGTGGACGAACGCCGGCGGCATCAGCGCGTCGAACGGTATTTCGAGTGCGCATGGCACAGCGAATGGGGTGAGGAGCACTCACGCGCCAGCAATCTGAGCGAGGGCGGGTGTTACGTCGAGAGCCGCCGCGCGGTGGCACAAGGCACCCACCTTCCCGCCATCACCATCATGTTGCCCACGGGCGAGATCACCGTACAAGGTGTGGTCGTCCACGCGATACGCGGAGTGGGCTTCGCGGTCCAATTCACTGAGGTTGACGCGGAGGCACGCGCCGCCCTCGCGCAACTGTGACTCAAGCTCTTCCGTAAGCGTCCGGGCCCGCCTTCCAGAATCGTGATGCTGCGGCGGAATCGGGTATTCCGCTCGAGACCCCTTCGCGCCAGCCGTTTCCCGGCACGCGAAAAACACACGCAATGTGGCGATTTCGTGTCCCGGCGAGCGGTGGAACCGAAATTGTTTTGCCAGTCTCCCGGCATGGGGCTGTTCTCCGCGTCCGACGTCGCCATCGATCTGGGCACCGCGAACACCTGCATCTACACCCGCGGCGCCGTCGCGCTGAACGAACCGTCCGTCATCGCCTTCAACACGGCCAACGGCGTCGTCGAGGCGGTTGGAGCGGAGGCGCGCGACATGTTCGGCCGCACGCCGGCGAACATCAACCCGGTGTGGCCCGTGCGCAGCGGCGTCATCGCCGACTTCGCCGCCGTCGAAAAGATGCTCTCGCACTTCGTGCGCAAGGCGAGAGGACGAACCTACTCGCGAGGGCGGGTCGTCATCGGCGTGCCTGCGGCAAGCACGCAGGTCGAACGCCGCGCCGTCAAGGACAGCGCGAACCGGATGCGAGCCAGGGACGTGCTGCTCGTTGACGAGCCCATGGCCGCCGCGATTGGCGCCGGGCTGCCGGTGACGGAAGCCACCGGCAACATGGTCATCGACATCGGCGGCGGAACAACCGACATCGCCGTCGTGTCGCTCGCCGGCGTCGTCTACGCCCGTTCGCTGCGACTGGCCGGAGGCGAGATGGACGATGCGATCGTCCTGCACCTGAAGAAGCATCACAACCTGCTGATCGGCCAACCGACAGCCGAGCAGATCAAGTGCGAAATCGGATCAGCCGCGCCGCTGGAAAAGCCGATGAAGATGGCGGTGAAGGGCCGGCATCTCTCGGAGGGCGTCCCGCGGACCGTGACCGTGACCGACGCGGAGGTTCGAGGCGCACTCGCTGAACCAGTGCGCGCCATCGTGAAGGCCGTTCGAGAAGCGCTCGAGTGTGTGCCTCCCGAGCTCTGCGGCGACATCTACGAGCGCGGCGTCGTACTGACCGGTGGCGTGGCCTTTCTCCGCAAGCTCGACGAGCACCTGCAAAAGGAAACCGGCCTGCCGGTGATGAAAGCCGAGGAGCCGCTCTCCACGGTCGTCCTCGGAGCCGGCCGCCTGCTCAGCGACCACGCGCTGTTGGCGAAGGTCGCGATTCACTAAGGGGTTCCCATGAACATCTGGACCGAGTTCAAGAATGCGATACTGCCCTGGCTCCTCGCGGCAGCCGTCGTCGGATTCCTGATCGCGGAACATCGCCGGACGACCGGCGCGCTGCTGGACGCGAATACCCGTCTGGCGCACGCGGTTGAACAGCAGGGGAAGGCGCTCGACGGCGTGCGGGCGCTCCTCGCCTCGCAGGGGTACACCCTGCCCCCTTTAGCCAAGCCGCAGTGATCGAGGGCCTTCGGGTGCCGGTCAAGCTGACGTCACGCGAATCACTGCGGATGTTCGATCTGGCGGACATCTGGGCGACCAGGACCGGCGAACAGGTCCGGCTCGTGTCGGCGAACGATCATGTTCACAGCCGGCGATCCGCCCACTATGAAGGCCTGGCGCTCGATTTCCAGTCGTCCGATCCGGACCGGCTGTCAGCGACGTTCAGGCAGGCGGGCTACCGCGTCCTGTGGAAGGTGCCGGGCCATTTCGGGCACGTACACGTCGAGCAGAACTGGCCGGGCATTGGGTTGCCAGTCGCGCGATTGGATGATGCGGCGCGTGACTCATCGCCGAAGCGTCCACGACGCAGCCAGCGGATTGGCGGGTAGGAACGCATGACCGTCAGATTCGCTGTCATCGTTGCGGTGGTGATGTTGCTCACACCGGTGCGGTTGTTCGCGCAGGGACGGCCCGCACCGCTGCAAGGCGTCGACACCGTCACCGTCAAAGTCTCGATCGCAGCGCCGGCGGACATTCTGCCCCACGGCCTCACAGAGGTCCGTCTGCAGACGCTCGTCGAGCTCAAGCTGCGCGGGTGGGGGCTGCAGGTGATGCCGGCGGCGGAGGATGCGAAGGCTCCCGGGATCCGGCCGCACGTCGAGCTCGAAATCACCATGCTCGAAACGCGAGCAGTACAGAAGCTGGCCGGCTACGCATTTTTCATGCGCCTCGTCGCGGGTGAAGCAGGGACCAGCCTCCGCAACGGCGCCTCGGTGCTCAACGAGCTCTGGTCCCATTCGTTTCTGAATGTCAGCGACCAGAAGACCGTCGTCGCGGATATGGAGCGATCGACGGGGGAGCTGGTAGACCAGTTCGTCAACGAGTGGCTGCGGACACGGCACGCTCGTCCGTAACCCGCGTCAACGACGCAGCCAGGGACCAGGCTCGTATTCACCTGCGATTCTGGGCATTCGCGCTGGCCCAGGCGGGCGACACCGCGGAGGGCCTCGCGTTCGCGCGTCCAAATCAGACCGGCTATAGATTCGGGTCCAGTTCAGTCGCAAATGAGGTCCGCCTAAAGGCGGACACTACGCGTGTGGGAGATCGGCGGACGCTACGTGTGCGGGAGGCCGGTGGCCTCTCGGACCGCACGTTCGACATCCTTGAAGTCGATCGTCAAATCCATCGAATGAAAGCGGCTGTGCCGGGTGACGTGGAAGCCGAACGGCGTCCCCTGCCAGACGTGTTCTTCCCAACCGTGATTCGTCACCGCCGGAAACCCGCTTTCCCTGAACCCTTCGCGAGTCGTATAGCCCGCGCGCCGCGGAAGAACGCTGAACGACTCGGGCAGCAGTGGAGGCGAGAGGTACAGACGACGTAACAGCGCCAGCGGCGATCGGCTCTCGAACGCCTCCGGCCACTCGATCTCGGGCCGCAGAACCGGCGTCACGTAGTCGCTCTTGTGATTCGGATCCGCGACGAATCGCTCGTGAATCCGATACCCGGTGTCCTGAACCTTACCGACGTAAGTGGGGCGTCCGGCAAACTGGCGAACCTCGCGAACGATCCGAGCGACAGTCGTCGGGATCAGCTGGCGTCCCTGCCGCCGCTCTCGCCGCTCACGGCGGCCGGAGGCAGTAAGCCGGTGGTACCGCCCGGGGTCGAAATCGAGGTCGTGCCGGTTCACGCGGCTCAGATCGACGAACGTGCACATGACGCTGGGGAAATACCGGAATTTCGTCGCCCGGCGCGGGTGATGCGCGGCGCCGAAAAACGACAACCCACGCGCCTCCATGTACGCGAGGCAGTCGGGGATCCAGTTCGGGCGCACCATGAAGAAATCGGGATCGAGGACGAGCAGAAATCTGGTCGCCACGCGCTCGATGATCTGCTGCAGTCCGGCCGCATGATGCCGGCCCTTGGGAAAGTCCTGTGACCGATCGGCCGGCGCCCGGCCGAGAAGGACCGTTTCAGCCGCAAGCTGCGGCGCAACCCTGGCCGGCTTCTTGGTGTCGTTGGTGACAACGATCCATTGAACGCGCACACCTGGATTCAGGAACTGCGTCAGGCGCTGATTGAGCGCGACATACGGCGCGCTCTTGTACGACACGCACCCGATCGTCAGCACGGGCCCGTCCATCGGTTACGACCGGAGATACAGGCTGGCGCTTCGGGCGATCTGCAGCGCCGAAAGAGCGATGACGGCGTACAGCGAGGTCTGCAGCATTCGTGACCTCCGATCATCGTCGTCGAGGATCGAGACCGCAACCAGGATGAGCAGCAGACCGGGACCGAGAATCAGCCGATGCGCGATGTCCGCGTCCGTGTACATCGCGGCAAAGACGAGCATGTAGATCGCGGCAATCCAGAGCGCGCGCCTGACCTCGATCCGGCTTCGATACCTGAGCAGCACGGCAAGGGCCCAGACGAATGGAAGCCCAAAGGTTGCGCCCCACCCTCCTCGGCCTGGCCAGACCACGCGCGTAATCTGCCCGAGGTCGACCAGGCTGATGAGGAAGCGGACAACGCTGACCGCGGCCTGGCCGACGGTCTCGTTCCGGTTGCCCATGGCGCCGGATTCCTTGAACGCGGTTACCGGACTGCCGTACACGCGAAAGTTCTCGACGAGCGTGAAGAAGAATCCGCCGCACATCAGGCCGATAAGCCCCCCAATGGCGCCCGCACGAACGGCTGCTGCCCTGTCGGCGCGTTGCATCAGCAGCGTGCCCGCCAGGACGAGCGCCATCGGCGCACTCGTCACCTTGACCGCAATCGCGAACCCGCACAGCCATGCCGCCCAGGCGATCTCCTTTGGCGTGGCAACGGAGCCGCGCACGACGAGCCACGTCAGCACGAGGAGCGCCGGCACGGCGCCGAACAGATCGTTCTTGATCAAAATGAGCTGATGAAAGACGACCGGCACGACGAGCAGTGCGGTGAGATACCACTCGCGCGAGGGCGGCAGCCACGTCCCTGCCGCTGCGAGCGCGAGGAGGTACAGAGCCAGGCCGAGCAGACCGTGGAAGCGCAGAAGAAACGGGCCGGCGTATGGAATCTGATTGAGATCGGCCAGGACCAGCTCGTAGGTCCACCCAAATGAATTCACTTTTGGCTCCGCCGCCAGGTCGTAGGCGATCGTGCCGAGCCGCTCGATCTGCGCCATGCGGTCGAGGTGATAGGGATCCGCCGCGAGCACGGGCCGCAGCGCATTCAGGACCAGCACTCCGGCGGCAAGCAGGCAGATGCCGAGGATGTAAACCGTGGACACCGTCGTCCGTGAACTGACGGCCACGTGCTGCCGGCCGCGTCCCCGCCAATACACAAACGCGGAAACGAGCGCGACGGCGGCGTTGATCACCGTCAGCGAGTGGATCGTCGCGAGCGACAGCCACGTCGCGACCTGCATCTCGAGCGCGAAGACGCTGATCGCAGCAAAGAGACGGGTGACCGCGGCGACGGCGCGGCCCGGCGGAACCCACGCCGGCATCGGCCAGCCGTGCAGCGCGATGAAGAGGATGAGTGTATTCAGGTGTGCGGTCCCTGATTGTAGGGTGCGATGCAGGGATTGTGGGAGCGTTACCGCTCCCACAACCTTTCTGGAAGCCGCGTGGTCTAAAGGGGGCCGCTACCCCAGGGACCGGTTATGGCGAACGTGATTCCTGGCGTCTGGATGTTCACGAACAGCCATTTCCCATCGGGGCTGTAGCAGGCGCCGGCGAATTCCTGGTTGCGGTAAGCACCGGGGTTAACGGTCTTTCCGGCGATCGCGATCTGGTTCGCGGTGAGCTCGATGTTGTTCTCGGCGAACGTGAAGGTGTTGCCGTCGAGCGTGAGGCCAACCAGCCGCTCCGCTGCGATGTTCGTTCCGCCGGCCGCGTCTTCACAGAGAAGAAGACCGCCACGCGGTGTCACGGTGATGTTGTCCGGGTTGTCGAGATCGTTGGCGGTCGGGGAGGCGTAAATCAGCTTGAGCCTTTCATTGAACGGGTCGTACTCGAACACCTGCCCTTCGGAGACCGGACCGCCGTTGGTCGACAGGAAGTACCCCTTCGTGTCTCCCCACCAGCAGCCTTCGAGCCGCCGGAATTTCGCTCCGCCCAGCGCAATCCCCTGATTGACGCACGACATCGCCTTCGCTTCGGGATCGCCGATGAGCACCCACTCCACGTTCCACGTCTGCCCGATCGTGCCGAGCGGCCCGAAGTCGGCGTTCGGCGGCCCATTCAGCGCCTTCATCATGTACAGCTCGCCACCTTCCTTGAGCTGGCCCGGGACGTTCGGGATGAAGCGGTAGAACCCGGAGGGCGTGGCGTCTTCCGTCTCGTACACGTAGCCGCTGTGGTGATCGACCATCATCGCTTCGTGGGAGAAGCGGCCCATCGCTTTCAGCGGAGTCGGATCGCCGTTCTGCGCCCCCACGTCGAACGACCAGCCGTGGCCCGTAGCGGTTGTTTCCTCGCCCGTAATCCAGGTGCCCCACGGTGTCACCCCGCCGGCGCAATTCCTGTTCGTCCCGGCGAGGCTTGACCAGTCTTTTTCCCAGGTGCCATCGCGCAGATTGAAGATGAGGTTGGTGGTCCCGCCCGCTGCGTCGTCGCGGTAGGTGATCGACCGCTTGTTCAAGTACGGAGTACCCTCACCGCCCTCGTGATTGCGTACGAGAATGATTCGCCCCGACTTGCCCTGGGCGTCCACCACTGCCATGCCATCGTGCAAGTTCGGGCAGCGCACTTCGTCAGCCATGACGTCGCCGGTCCAGCTGAACGAACGGTAACGGAATCCCGCCGGGAGCTTCAGCAGCTGTAACCCGGTTGATTCGTCCATGACTGGGAACACAGGTCCGTAAGGGCTGGTAATCGCTGCGCCTTCGGCGCGGCGCGCCAGATATGGTCCGAACGATGCGGCCCACAGGGCGCCGGCGCCCATCGCACCGCGACGGAGAAACGTCCGCCGGTCGAATTCGTTGTTTTCGATCATGTAGCCTCCAGAGAGGCCCAACGCTAACGAACGGAAATGACGCGACGATGACGGGGTGGTGACGCGGCAATGACGGAGCGGTGACGCGGCGGGCACGGGAACGCAAACGCCGCGTAACGGAACCGCGCGTGCGGATTTCGTTCCGCGCTAGCGAGAGCTCACGGCTGCAGATTGAGCACGCGCATGACTTCTGGCGCGACGTCCATCAGACGCATCGGCACGGTGCGCGTCGACGGCGTTTCGCCAGGAACGCGAATGATCATCGGAATGCGCTGCACCTTTTCCTGAGCCCCGCCGTGACCGCCGATGCGTCCGAAGCCATAACCATCGGCCATCAGCGCAACGAGGTCCGGTCCGCCGGCGCCAGCCATGGTGTTCACGAGCTCGCTGCTGTATTGGCGCGCCCACGCCCGGAACGCCGCGCTCTGTGTCTCGAGATTCGCGTAGACCTGTTCGTACCGGTACTCGGTTCCGGTGCGACGTTTCGCGTAGATCTCCGTGACGCCGGATACGTCCTGCAGCCCACGCCTCAGCGCCTGTTCGTTGGCCTCCGTCTGATCGGCCAGCCACAGGTTGATGCTCGAGTCCGCGTAGGCTGTCCGCAGCGTTCCAACCTGGTTGAGGTGCGCGATCCAATACGGCGGGTCCACAGGACCCGGGAAGTTCTCGAACGCGCAGCACGATTGAAAGCGGCCGTTGCCCAGGTAGACGTCGTGCCGCTGGCCGCCATGATCGGCGGTTACGACCACCATCGTGCGGTCCGCGAGATCCTGTGCGTCCAGCTCGTCGAGAATCCTACCCAGTTGTTCGTCGGCAACCCGCAGCACATCGGCAAGACGGTATTCGCTCGGGACGCTGACGAGGCCGCGGCCGTCCTGCTCGCCGAGCATGTGTGCGACCCTGTCGATCCCGCCAAAGGTCAGAAACAGCGCGGACCATTCTTCGCGGCGCATGATCTCGAGCGCCGCGTCCGCCGTCCACACATCCCCGCCCGGACGCGCGGGGTCGTTTCCCGGCACGTATCGGCTGCCATCGAGCGCATAGATGGTGGAATACGCAGTGCCGTACGGCTCCGAACAATCGAGCGAGAAGCGCGGGTTGCCGGCAATGTAGGACGGCACATTCACACCGGAAGGCACGCACCGCCCGTCGGCCTTTTCAAGCGTGACGACCGCCGACGCGTGTGGCCCGCCGAACGTCTCGGCCGCATAGTCCTTTTCGCCCACGGCAAAGACGGGACCCAACGCGTCGGTGATGCGGGCAGAGAGAAAACGTTCGCGCGGGATGCGTTCGAGGAACTGCCATATTTGCTCGCGCGAGAGCTCGTCGGCGTCGTACGCGGCACCCGGCTTCCCGAGGACGCCTGCAACGTCGACGAACGCATCGTCCTGCCACGGCAATTCCCGCGGCGCCATGCCGGTCGGGATGACGAGATGGCTGACGATCGTCTGCGAGGCGAGATGCCCGATATAGGCGTCGGGATAGTGGCGCGCTGCCGCGCGAAGCCGCTTGAAGTGTTCGAGATTGAAGCGGTCGATGTAATCCGGCCGCATCTGGTCGAACACCATGATGACGACGCGATCCGGCTCGGCCGAGGAAGGAGGCGGGGTCCTGTTGCACGCCGCGGGGGCAACAAGGGCGGCCGCCACGAAGATCAGGTAAAAGAACCGTTCACACATGTTCGGGAATGATAGTCACATGCGGCTGACGGTCGAACAGGCACGACAGCTCGCCGATCGGGCGATGCAATCGGTCGGACACGACTCGGGGGACGCGCGTCTCATTGCCGATCACCTGATCGATTGCGAGCTGCGCGGCGTGACGTATGGCGGTCTGGCGCGTGCCGTGAGCATCGTCGAGCGGATTCTGACGACGGGTGTCAGCCGGCAACCGATCCGCATCGTGCAGGAAACGCCGGTGTCGGCGTCGATCGACGGCGGCGATCGGATCGGCTACGTCGTCGCTCACCGTGCAATGGTTGTGGCGATCGAGAAAGCGTCCGCCAACGGAATCGCGATCGTCGGCGCACGCAACACGTGGTACACCGGCATGCTGTCGTATTACGCCGAGATGGCGGCAAAGCGGGGGCTCGTGTCGCTCATCGCCTCGAACGCCTCGCCGTGGGTGGCGCCGTACGGCGCCACCGAAGGGCGATTCGGTACCAACCCGATCTGCGTCGGCTTTCCGAGTGCCGACGAACCGGTGATCTGGGACATCGGCACCTCCGCGATCATGCACGCGGAGGTCAAGCTCGCGGACCGGCTCGGGCGGCAGCTGCCGGAAGACGTGGCCTTCGACGCGGCGGGACAACCGACGCGCGATCCCATGGCGGCGCTCGCGGGCGCCTTCGCGGCATGGGGCGGCCATAAAGGATCCGGGCTGGGCATGGTCGTCCAGCTGTTCGGCATGCTGGCCGGCAGCCCCGCGCTTCCGCCGGAGCTCGCGGGATTCGGCATGGTCATCGTCGCTGTCCGGCCTGACCTTCTGACGTCTCCCGACGAATTCGAGCGGAGCGTCGCCGCCTACGCGGATGCGGTCCGCTGGGCGCGTCCGGTCCGCGGCGGTCCGCCGGTGCGGATGCCGTTCGACCGGTCGCGCGCCGAGCGGAAGCGGCGGCTGGCGGAAGACACCATCGACGTGGCGGACGCGGTTTATTCGAAACTGGCCGAAATCGCGGCGCGCTAACGGGACCGTCCGGCGTCGGGGGAGGCCGCAAACAGGCCTATACTGTCCGGACAGTTCGCCCAAGGAGGCGTTCACGATGCGCATCAGCCTCATCGCACTCGCCGGAACCCTGCTGGGAGCGTCGCTCGTCGCCGCGCCGCAAAGCTCGCAGGTCGCGACCTCCGCCGCAGCAGCGGCCGCGCCGACGTTCTACAAGGACGTGCTCCCGGTGCTGCAGAAGAACTGTCAGGCCTGCCACCGGCCGGGCGAGGTGGCGCCGATGTCGCTCCTCACCTACGAGCAGACGCGCCCGTGGGCACGCGCGATCAAGAACGCCGTCGCCACGAAGCAGATGCCGCCATGGTTCGCGGATCCGGCCTACGGCCACTTCTCCAACGAACGCCGGCTGAGCGCGCGCGAAATCACGGCAATCAACGCGTGGGTGGATGCCGGAGCGCCCGCGGGCAATCCCAGCGATGCGCCGGCTGCGCTGACCTTCGAGAACGGCTGGAACATCAAACCCGACATCATCGTGGAGATGCCGAAGGCGTTTCCGATTCCGGCGGCCGGGACGATCAACTACAAGTACGTGCTCGTCAAAGGCGTGTTCACGGAAGACCTGTGGGTGAGCGCGGCGGAAATGCGGCCGGGCAATTCGAAGGTTCTCCACCACGGCAAGGTGTGGGTGCGGCCACCGGGATCGAAGTGGATGGCGAGGGCCGCCTTCGGCGAAGCCTACGAGCGCGAATCCCACCGCGCGATCATGGGCGACAACATGATCGAGGAAGGGAACGACATCCTCGGCAAGTTCAATCCCGGCCTCGGCGCGCAGCGCTTCGACATCGACGGCGCCGCGAAGTTCATCCCCAAGGGCTCCGACCTGGTGTTCGAGCTTCACTACACGACGTCCGGCGAGCCGATGTCGGACGCGTCGAAACTCGGCCTCGTCCTGGCGAAGCAGGCGCCGAAGACGCGTTACTACTTCCACGCCGGACCGACAGCGATGAACCTGGCCATTCCCGCGTCCGATTCCAACGCGCAGGTCGTGAGCGAGATTACGTTCGGTGAGGAGGCGCGGCTGGTTTATGCGCAGCCGCACATGCATCTGCGCGGCAAGGATTTCGAGCTGCGGGTGGTGACGCCGGACAAGAGAATCACGACGGTGCTGAAAGGCGCGTGGAACTTCGAATGGCAGATGGGCTATCAGTACGCCGAGCCGATCGCGCTGCCGAAGGGGTCCCGGCTGCAGCTGATCACGCACTTCGACAATTCAACGGCAAACCGGTTCAACCCGGACGCGACAAAGAAGGTCGTCTGGGGTCCTCAGAACTGGGACGAGATGAGCAACTGCTTCATCGGCGTGCTCTTCCCGACCGGGACGGCGCCGGAGAACGTGTTCCTCCGCTCCGGTCCGAGCATGCTGCCGCGCGGAGAGAACGGTCCGACCCTGGCCTCGTTCGCACAGGTGGATCCGAACGCCGTCGGCAAAGCGAGCAACGCGTCGTCCGGCGGCGCGTCCGTGCCGTAGCCGCGTACGGTTTCCGACGACGAATTTTCGCGACACGCCAGGAGACGTGGTGTTCGGTAGCGGGACGCGTGTGTCCGCTTCGGGGCGCAACTCGTACGATTTGAACGCCGGGGCCGGTCCCAGATCGAGCGGAACGCTGCCTGGTGTTGTTGGCATGTGCGGTGCATATATGCATCGCGCATACACCAGTCGCCAATGGGAACCGACCGCGATCGTATTGACGTGCACTCGCCACTGCGACCGGTGGAGTTCCACATCCTCCTCAGCCTGGCCGCAAACGACCGGCATGGCTACGGGATCATTCGGGACATCGAAGCACGCGGCGAGACGAGCGTGCCGGATGTCGGCACCATGTATCGCGCTCTGGCGCGCATGGCCGAGACGGGCCTGATCGAGGCGGCTCAAGCGCCATCAGGCGAGGCAGCAGGTGACGAGCGGCGCAACTACTACCGCATTACGACACGGGGCCTGCGGGTCGCGAAGACGGAGGCGCGCCGACTTCAGGCGTTGACGCGTGCGGCGCGTGTCGGAGGCCTCCTTGAGAAGGCGACATGACTCGCGACCGCCTGGCAGTCGTTTCAGAGCGTTGGTTCAAGCTGCTACTGCGCCTCTATCCGGTCGACTTCCGGGATGAGCTGGGAGTGGCGGTCGTCGAGACGTACGGTGAGCGCGTACGCGAGGCGCGGAATCGCGGCGGTCTCACGCTGGTCGTACGCGTGTGGATCAGCGCGCTCGTCGATTCGCTGCGGAACGGCCTGGCCGAGCGCGTCCGGCCGGCGGCAGTATGGCACCGCAGCGGCAACTGGGGGCGTGATCTGGAGCTGGTCCGACGCCGACTCATGCGTGCGCCGATGTTCGTCGCCGCGACGGTCGGGACTCTCACCGTTGGACTCGGCACCTTTGCTGTCGTTTACACGGCCGTCGACAAGATTCTGCTCGAGCCGCTGTACGACAATTCCGGCGACCTGTACGTCGTCTGGTCGAAAACCAAGGATCTGACGCGCCTACTGGTCAGCGGTCCCGTCATCGCCGAATTTCGCAATGGCGCAGGCGTGATCGAGGACGGCGCAGGCTTGCAGACAGGGACTGTGACGCTCTCCGCCGGAGCCAACGACGCGCTCCGGGTGGACGCGGTGGCCAGTTCAGCGAATCTGTTCGATCTGCTTGGTGTTCCGCCAGCGCTGGGTCGGGGGTTTCGCCCCGACGAAGAGGGTACCGGTGCGCCAGATGTAGCCGTCCTGAGTGATGGACTGTGGAAACGCCTTGGGGGCGACCCCTCAATCATCGGCAGCCAAGTTCGGATCTCGCGGACGTTGTACACGGTTATCGGGGTGATGCCCGCGGATTTCCGGTTCAGCCCCTCGTACCGCGCCATCAACGCCGATGTCTTTGTTCCATTCGACTTTGCCCTCGCATCGCGAGATCCGCACGGCACGTCCTTCCGCGCGCTGATTCGGGCGCGCCGCGACATTTCATCCGGGCAGGTCCACCAGGCGGTTGCTGCCGTGGAACGGGCTGTTCTGGATCCCGCCAGGGGTCTCACACTGTATGCGGTTGGGTTCCACGCGGATCTGGTTAGGTACATTCGGCCGGCTCTTCTCGCGGTGAGCGCCGCGGCCGGCGTGATGGTGCTCGTCCTGATGGTGAATCTCGCGTCGCTGTTGCTGTCGAGAGCTGCAGCACGTGAGCGCGAGTATGCCGTGTCGCGTGCGCTTGGCGCGAGCGGTTCGGCCATCGTTCGCGCAACGCTGATGGAAGGCGGCGTGTTGGGATTCATCGGCGGTGTCACCGGTGCGCTGACAGGTTTCTGGGGCACCCGGGTCCTCCTCGCGGTTGCGCCTGCGAATCTGCCGCGCCGCGAGACGATCGTCCTGGACACCGATGTTGCGGTCGTAGTCGTGAGCGTGGGTCTGCTGCTTGGACTGTTGGCTGCCGCCGTGCCCGCGATGTGGGCGGTGCGTGCATCGCTGACGTCGTTCCTGTCGACAACGGTCCCCCGCGGCACCGCGCGGTCTGGCCGTATGCGGCGGGCGCTGGTCATCGTTCAGGTGGCGTTGTCGCTGGTCCTGCTCAGTACGGGCGCGGTCGTCGTGCGCAGCCTTGAGCGGCTCCTCTCTGCCGACCCCGGTTTCAACCCAGAGGGCGTTCTGACGTTCAGGCTGGGGATCGGCGACGGCATCTTCGCGAACGCCGCTGCGGCGTACGCCGTCCAAGACCAGTTCGAGACGGCGCTCCGCGCGCTGCCCGGTGTGACAGCGGTCAGCGCATCCTCGCGGCTCCCACTGTCAGGCGGAGGAGATGTCGAACGAGTCGTCGTTCCGGAAGCGCCCGGCAACACGGGCGATCCCGACCACGACCATCCGGCGGTCTTGCCGGTCTACACCCGCAGTGGGTATGTCGGCGCGCTGGGGATGCGATTGCTCGCTGGCCGCGGGTTCGACCCCGCCCAACGAAGCGACGTATCGGAAGCCCTCGTCGATCGTCATCTGGCGAGACAGTTTTTTCCGAATACCAGCCCTGTCGGCTCTCCGATTCTTGTCGGCGAGCGCAGACTGACGATCGTCGGAGTCGTCGACCAGGCGCGACTGTTCGAACTCCACGAGGACGATCCAAATCCGCAGATCTTTGTCCGTGCTGAGGACGCGCGACGTTTTGCACCGTTCTACGTCGTCCGCACGCATGGCCAGCCACACGCACTCACTCCGATGGTCCAATCGATCATTCGCACCATCGACCGACGGGTGACGATCTCCGACGTGCGAAGTCTGGAGGACATTGTCGCCGACAGCCGAAGCCCCGAACGTATCAGTGCCGTAGTGATTGCGGGCCTCGGCGTTGGCGCATTACTGCTGGTGGCGATGGGGTTGTTCGGTATCGTCTCGGGATCGGTCACCCGGCGCCGCGGTGAGCTGGCCGTGCGCCTCGCCCTCGGTGCCACACATCAGCGTCTGATGAGGCTTGTGGTGGCTGAGGGTGGAGTGCTCGTTGGGCTCGGCATCCTGCTCGGATTGCCCGGCATCTATGCCGCCGGCGGGCTTCTTCGCAGCCTGCTGGTCGGCGTCACGCCTTCAGATCCTCTCACCCTGATCGTCGTCGCAGCAGGTCTCGCGCTGGTCACGTTGACGGCGTGCTACGTTCCCGCACGCCGCGTGCTCGGAATTGACCCGGCGCCACTGCTACGCCAGGAGTGACTGTCGGTGCGTGCCTGTCCCCATTCGACGCGCCTCAGGGCTACCACCTGCCGATCGTCTTGCCGTCGGCCTCGAATTTCGCGCCGATGAAGAGACCGGCGGCGGAACCGTCGCGCATCGGATTGAAGCGGACGGTCACGACGTCGCCGGCCTTGAAGGTCGTCGCGCGCCAGCCTTGACGCGATAGCGTATTCGGGCTTCCGCCTTCGAGGCTCCACTCCGTCTTCGTTCCGTTCTCCTCGAACACAACCTGCAGCCAGATGTGCGGGTTCGTCCACTGCAGTTCCTTCACGGTGCCCTTCTTCTCCACGACCTTCGCGTCGTCGAACATCGATGCGGAGTGATGGGCGAGAACAGGGACGGCGAGGGAAATCGCGACCGCGATTATTAGAAGAGTTCGTCGATTCACAATCGGCCTCCTGATGATAGGCGCCCGTGGCGCGAACCCTTTCGGGTTCGCGAGGCGAGCCTGACAAGGCTCGCCCCACACGGCGGAAGCTACTTGTCCAACTGTTTGCCGTCGGGACCGAGCGTCAAGGTCCTCCCCGACGAGTCGATCGGATTGCGGTTGTTCTCCGCGCACGCGTAGTCCCACGCCCACGTGCCCGGCGGCTGCTTCACGTACCGCTTCGTCACCTTCCAGGGCCCCTTCAACGCCTTGGCGTCCTCGACGACGATCTCCGCTTCCATCGTCTTTTCGTCGACCTTCCGCAGGCGCGTGGTCGCGCGGCTCGCGTCGCTCAGAACTAGACCCGTGCGGTCGACGATGACGTCGTTGTCTTTGGAACCCTTGAGGCTGATCGTGGTGAAGACGAGCGTCTCGCCTTCCCAGTGGCCGACCGACGCACCGTTGTAGGTCGGCCAGAGATCCTCGGGCGCCGGGTGTTTGCGGCCGTCCGTGTAGATGCGCAGCACGTTCGGACCGTTTTCAGCGATGACGTACACCGCCGTTGGCGTCACGGCGAACTCGTATACGTCCGGCACGTTCATGATGCGCGGGAACCCGTGCGGGGTACCGCAGGTGCTGACGGGATCAGGAAACTTGCCTTGCTTGACCAGCTCGATGTTACGCCGGTATCTGGCTTCCCACTCGTCGGTATAGGGCGGCGACTCGCGCACGCCAGGCTCGCCGGCGCGGCCGTTGGGCGGCTGGACGCTCGCGCGATCGAATATCGTGTTGCCCTGCATCGCCCAGACGCCGGTCCAATCAGGCAAGGCCGCGCGCGGACTCTGCGCGCGCACGCCAATGGCGGTAGTCAGACCGAAGATCGCCGCGAAAGCCGCGGTCGAAAGGATTCGTCGTTTGCCGGTCACGGACACCCTCCTCGCTTGCGGAATTATCGCCTGCATCCACAAACGATGTAGTGTCCGCCTTCAGGCGGGCCTGCCGCGGATGTAGTGTCCGCCTTCAGGCGGACCCTTGCCAGCGCGGCGCGTCAGGCCCTACCGCGGCAGCGCTTTTTGCGTGTTACGGAGGTTGTGAACGACGAGATAGGCGCGGAAGCCGGCCATAGCCCACATCCCCGCCGCCGCGACTTTCGGATGACGCGGGCCGATGACGGTGTTCCACGCGGTAAACGTTGCCGCGTCGATGGCCGCGCCCACGAGCACGAGCTTGCCCGGCGACTTCTGGAATGGCTGCAGGAAAATGTTCGTTTCGCGGACGTGATAGTTGGTCATCGCGTGATACGTGGACGCCCAGTCGGCGGCGGCGGCAACGGTCGCGATGGTGGTCGGTATTCTCAGACTCGGGCGCAGGTCCTGAGCGGAGGCGCTGCCAGCCCCGAGCGCGAACAGCGACACGACGAAGAGAGCGGCAGAGAGCCGCCATCCGCGCTGGATGTAAGGCATAGCTCCTCTATCGGCGCAAAACAGTTGTCAGTAGAAGGGTCGAGGCGATGAGTATACGGTGATGTCGAGCTTCGCGGTAGAGCTGATTCTCAGCTCATCTGTAATCTGAGCGCTGGATAATGATGCGCATGCCTCGTGAGTCCAGTTCCTGCGTCCGGCTCGGTTCCGACGTGCTCCTTTCGTCCGGGAAGTTGCGAGGCCGCCGCGTCGGCGTGGTCTGCAACCACGCCTCAATCGACCGCGGCTTCCAGCACATCGTCGATCGGCTTGCCGCCACGGAGGGCGTGACGCTGGCGGCGATATTCGGCCCGCAGCACGGCTTCAGGTCGGACGTCCAGGACAACATGATCGAGACGCCGCACGGCGACGACGCGGCGCGGCGGGTGCCAATGTACTCGCTCTACAGCGAGACGCGCGAACCGACGTCCGAGATGTTGAAAGGGCTCGACGCCCTCGTCATCGACCTGCAGGACATCGGCGCGCGCATCTACACCTACATCTACACGATGGCGAACTGCCTGCGCGCCTGCGGGAAGCACGGCGTGCCGGTGATCGTCTGCGACCGGCCGAATCCAATCAACGGCAACGACGTCGAGGGGCAGACGCTCGTCCGCGGCTACGAGTCATTCGTCGGCCTGTTCCCGATTCCGATGCGCCATGGAATGACGATCGGCGAGCTGGCCAGGCTGTTCAACGAGTCGTTCGGCCTGGGCGCCTCGCTCGACGTGGCGCGGATGGACGGATGGCAGCGGAGCATGTACGCGGACGAGACCGGCCTGCCGTGGGTAATGCCGTCTCCCAACATGCCGACCCTTGAAGCCGCGGTCGTCTATCCAGGCACCGTGCTGTTCGAAGGCACGATGCTCTCGGAGGGGCGCGGCACAACACGGCCATTCGAGCTCGTCGGCGCGCCGTGGATCGACGCGGAGCGCTTCGCCCGCGAGATGAACGAGCTGGGGCTGCCGGGTGCGTTTTTCCGCCCGGCGGTGTTCGAACCGACCTTTCAGAAACATGCGAAAACCACCTGCGGCGGCTGTCAGATCCACGTCACGGACCGCGCGGCGTTCAGGCCGGTGCTGACCGGAGCGGCGTTGATTCAGATGTTCCGGCGTACGAATCCCGGGAAGTTTTCCTGGCGGCAGCCGCCGTACGAATACGAGCACAACAAGCTGCCGATCGACATCCTGGCCGGGTCGGACACGCTGCGGCAACAGGTCGAAACGGGGCTGGCGCCCACAGCGATCGCGGACAGCTGGCGCACGGACGAAGCGGCGTTCCGGGATCTGCGCCGTCCGTTCCTCTTGTACTAAGAACGCGTCTTCGCGATGCCCGGTGCTTTCATCTCCTGGGTCGTCGGCGGCATCAGGTGATGTTCGGTCAGGTGCATCTTGAGCAGTTCGAAGGCTTCCACTGGCGTGTTCGCGCGCTGGACGAGCTCGATGTCGCCGGGTGTGATGGCCCCCCAGTCCTCCATCGGCTTGAGGTTCACGATCGGATCCCAGTAGTCCGTGCCGTAGAGAATGATCTGAATCTGCTTCTCCAGCTTCTCCGTCTGCATCAGGGTCAGGATCTCGAACATCTCGTCAAGCGTTCCAAATCCGCCGGGGAAGATGACGAGCGCCTTGGCCAGATACGCAAACCAGAATTTGCGCATGAAGAAGTAGTGGAATTCGAAATGCAGCCCCTCGGTGATGTAGCGGTTGGCGCCCTGCTCGAACGGCAGCCGGATGTTCAGGCCGATTGTCTTGCCGCCGGCTTCGTAGGCGCCGCGGTTCGCCGCCTCCATGATTCCGGGACCACCGCCGGAGGTGACCACAAATCGGTGATGGGGGGACTCGAGCGAGTTCGACCATGTCGTCAGGAGCCCGGCCAGCTCGCGCGCCTCTTCGTAGTAGCGGGACCATTCGACCGCCTTGCGGCTGCGGGCCACGAGCGCCTCGTGTTCAGCCGTGGCGCGGCGCCCGGCGCGCCTCTCGAGACGTTCCAACGCCTGTTCCGCCGCTTCGCGGCTGTGGATCCGGGCTGAACCGAAGAACACGACCGTGTCCTGGATGTTCTGCGCCTTGAAGCGATCGAGTGGCTCGAGGTACTCCGCAAGAATGCGAATCGGACGTGCTTCTTCGCTTTCGAGAAATCCAGGATCCAGGTAGGCGAGCGGCTGCGAGTCCATGATGCGATCATTTTCCCATGCGCGACTTCGACCACAGCCTCGCGATTGAGGCCGCTCCGACCCGCATCCTCGACGCTTTCTTCACTGCCGAGGATCTCGCGTCGTGGTGGCATGTCACGCGCTCGCTCTGTCTTCCACGCGCGTTCGGCAGCTATGCGGTCGAGTGGCCGGCGACGGAGTGGACCGATGACGCGCTCGGGCGGCTTGGCGGCGCGTTTCGCGGAACGGTCGTCGACTTCAAGCCGGGTCGCGAGTTTTTCGTCGCCGATGCGTACTGGCTGCCGCCCGACGGCGAACCGATCGGACCGATGGCGCTCGAAGCGAGCTGCACCGACCTTGGCGGGCGGGCGATATTGCGCGTGCGGCAGTCCGGCTGGGAGAACAGCCGCCGCTGGACCCGCTACTACGAGATCCTCGCCACGAACTTCACGGCGTCGCTCGGCGAGCTGAAAAAATACCTGGAGTCGCGCCCTTAGCCGTGGACGCGCTGAACTTTGAGGAAATTCGACGGACCGGGGGCGGGATCGGGCGTCACGCTCACCAGCACGACGACCGAGTCCGGAGGAACGCGGCCGCGCCCGACAAGCTCCCGCCCTAACCGCGTCGCCACGGCGCTGACGTCGCCGCTCAGATCCGCCACGACGGGAACCACACCCCACGACAGCATCAGCCGGCGCGCGACCCGATCCTCACCAGTGACGGCCACGATCGGCACCTCCGGCCGTAATGCCGACAAGAATCGCGCGGTCTTGCCTCCGCGCGTGACGGCGACGATCGCCGACGCGGACGCGTGCTGCGCCAGCGTCACCGCGGCCTCACAGATCGCGCGGCCATGCGGCGGCAGCGTCCGGCCGTCCGCCGCCGCGTCCTGCCGGGGACCCGGCAGCAGCTCGGCATCGCGAATGATCCGATCGAGCGTTTCAACCACGCGCACCGGATGCGCCCCGATTGCCGTCTCGCCCGCCAGCATGATGGCGTCAACCCCGTCGGCCACCGCGTTGGCGGCGTCGCTGACTTCCGCACGCGTCGGTCGAAGCTCGGTGCGCATTGATTCGAGCACCTGCGTCGCCACAATCACCGGAATGCCGAGAGCGCGGGCTTCCCGGGTCGTCTGTTTCTGGACGCGCGGCACGCGTTCGAGCGGGAGCTCGAGGCCCAGATCACCGCGCGCCACCATCACCGCGTCGCTGGCGCGCAGGATCTCGGCCAGGTGCGCCACCGCCTGCGGCCGTTCGAGCTTGGCGACCAGCGGCAGGCTCGCCGCGCCCGCATCGTCAAGCGCTGTGCGCGCCTGCTCCAGGTCCGCCGGGCGCTGTACGAACGACAGCGCGACGAAGTCCACGCCTGCGGCTGCGCCGAACCGCAGGTCCTCAGCGTCCTTGGTGGTCAGTCCTGTCACGGGAAGGTCGGCTCCGGGCGCGTTGATCCCCTTCCGCTCGCCGAGCTCGCCGCCGTCGATGACCGTCGTCTGAATCGTGGTGGCGCTGGTCTCGTCCACTCTGAGCTGAATGCGCCCGTCGTCCAGCAGCAGCGTGTCGCCGCGACGGACCGCCCGCGGCAGCTCGGCGTACGTGGTCGTAATCCGTCCCGCTCTGCCAGGGTCATCTCCGACCGCGATGACCAGTCGCTCTCCGGCCGTCAGCTTCAAGGGGCCACTGGCCAGGCGTCCGCTACGAATCTTCGGTCCGCTGAGATCCTGAAGGATCGCGACAGGCCGGCCCGAAGCCGCGGCCGCTGTACGAATACGCTCGATCGTCGCACCGTGCGACGCGTGCGTCCCGTGCGAAAAGTTCAGGCGAAAAACGTCCACGCCGGCGTCTACCAGCGCGCGAATGACGTCACCGCTCTCGGAGGCGGGACCGATGGTCGCGATCATCTTCGTCTGTCTCACAGCGCAGATAGGTTATAACCGTGAGATGACGATCAAGACCTGGCTCGAAGCGGCCATCCAGGATGCCGATCGCCGCAATCTTGCCGGCCTTCGTCCCTTGCTCGAAGCGTTGGCGCGATCGACATCGGCGCTGCGCAGTGCCGACTGGAATTTCGACGCCACGGGCGAACCGATTCGCACTTCGACGCCTCCGGATGCCCGCTAACGCACGCACGATCGCGGAGCTGGCCCGCGCGATCCGTTCGGGCGAGTTGACGGCTGAAACGGCGACCCGGGACTGCCTGGAACGTATCGCTGAACGGAATCCATCGATCAACGCCTACATCACCGTCCTGGCCGATCAGGCCGTCGCGCAGGCGAAACAGGCGGACGCCGAGCTCAAGAGCGGGCGCGATCGTGGTCCGCTCCATGGCGTGCCGATTTCGCTGAAGGACATCATCGATCTCGCGGGTGTGTCAACGACCGCAGCGAGCAAGGTCCGTCATGGACACCTCGCCCCGCACGACGCGCCTGTTGTCGCCCGCTTGCGGGAGGCCGGCGCCGTCTTCCTTGGCAAAACGAACCTGCACGAGTTTGCGTTCGGCACGACGAACGAAGACTCGGCGTTCGGGCTGGTCAGACACCCGCTCGATCCGAACCGGTCGCCGGGAGGATCGTCGGGCGGGTCGGCGGCATCCGTGCTGGACGGGATGGCGTACGCGTCGGTAGGTACCGACACCGGCGGATCCGTGCGTATTCCATCCGCCGCATGCGGCCTCGTCGGCCTGAAGCCGTCTCTCGACGACGTGCCAACAGGCGGCGTCTTTCCATTGAGCAAGACGATGGATCACGTCGGCCCGCTGTGCCGCTCGGTCGAGGACGCGGCAATCGTCCACGACGCACTGTGCGGGCGCG
Organism: Vicinamibacterales bacterium; assembly: GCA_050742535.1. GTDB lineage: Bacteria > Acidobacteriota > Vicinamibacteria > Vicinamibacterales > UBA2999 > Gp6-AA40. Next base: position 27,197 of record JBOGIQ010000030.1, read on the forward strand.
CGGTATCGAACGGCTCACCGCGGAACGTGAACGGCCTGCGGATCGGCGTTCTGCGCGGCTATTTCACGACGCCGCTCGACCCGCAGGTCGCGGCCGCGTTCGAGGCGACTTGCAATGCATTGGCCGCGGCCGGCGCGGAACTCGAGGAGGTTCAGATTCCTCACGCCGGAGATATCGCGCCGATCTATCTCCACATCGTCCTGTCCGAGGCGGCTGCTCTGCATGCGAAGACGCTCGACAGCCATGCGGAGGACTACAACCCGAACGTCCGGCTCCGCCTGGAGATGGGCCGGTACATCCTGGCGGAGGATTACGTCCGCGCGTTGAGGGGACGCGACGTCCTGATCGACGAGGTGGACGCCACGCTCGCGCGGCGCGACGCGCTGCTGCTGCCGACGCTCGCCGTGCCCGCCATCAGGCTTGGCGCGCTGGCCGTGAAAATCGGCTCGATTGAGGAACCGGTCCGCAACATCACCCTGAGGCTCACCCAGTTGTTCAACATCACGGGACATCCGGCGATTACGATTCCATGCGGCGCAACCACCGACGGCCTGCCGATCGGCGCGCAACTCGCCGGCGGGCGCAACCGCACCGGCGACCTGCTCGCCCTCGCGGCGGCAGTCGAGTCGCTTCTGCGCCCGAACCTGAGCCTGTAGGCGGCGTCCATGTTCGCGCGGTTTTTTCACGCCTGGGAAGAACGGATCGCGTTCTCCACGAAAGATCGACTCGTGCGTCCCTTCGAGTGGGGCGTCGACTGGATTCACGGCACGAACGGCAACGGCCACGGAACGCCGGATGCGCACATCGAGCGATGGGTCGACGAGGTGATGCGCGACACGCCGGCGTTTTTCCATGCGCCGCCGTCGAACGATTACGCGTTCACACCGAGCGATTCCGGCCGCCGGGCAAAGGGCGAAGCCGGAACACTGACGTTTCCCAGCGCGTTGACGACACCACACGCCGAGAACAACGTGGTGACCGGAAGATGGTTTCCCGCCGCCGGCGACGAGCGCATGACGCGGATGGCAAACCGCGGACGCGCCGTGGTCGTCCTGCCGCAGTGGAACTCGAACGCCGACGGTCACATCGGTCTGTCGCGCGTGCTGGCGCGTTTCGGCGTTTCGGCGCTGCGTCTCAGCCTTCCTTACCACGACGTGCGCATGCCGCCGGAGTTGACGCGCGCCGACTACATCGTCAGCGCGAACATCGCGCGGACCGTGCAGGTGTGCCGGCAGGCGGTGCTCGACGCAAGACGGGCGGTCGCATGGCTTGCGTCGCTGGGGTTCGAGCGGATCGGCATCGTCGGCACGAGCCTCGGATCGTGCCTGTCGCTGTTGACGTCAGCGCACGAGCCGTTCATCCGCGCACAGGCGCTGAATCATGTGTCGCCGTGGTTTGCCGACGTCGTCTGGCGCGGCCTCTCTACCCAGCACGTGCGACACGGCCTCAATGGCCACATCGACCTGGAGCGGCTGCGGCAGCTGTGGCGTCCAATCAGCCCCTGGTCGTATCTGGACCGGGTCGCCAGCACGCAGACGCTGCTCGTCTACGCGGCCTACGACCTCACGTTTCCGCTCGATCTGTCGGTGATCCTCGTGAACGAGTTCCAGCGGCGCGGCCTGCCGCACGAAACGGCGTTCCTGCGCTGTGGCCACTACAGTACGGGCCTGTTCCCGTTCAAATACTTTGATGGATATGTGCTGACGCGGTTCTTGCGGGCGCGCCTGTAACGGCGCGCGATGGCGTCAGAGTCAGAGGTAGGCCAGCAGTCCGGCGAGGGCGTCGTAGAGAACCTCGGCGAGGCGCTTCACGAGCGGAGACACCTCGCCGCTTTCGATGGCGCTGGCGATGGTCACCGGGTCCGTCACCACGAGCCAGATGGTTGCACCGGCCACGACCGACGACGCGATCCCGATGACCACACC
>JBOGIQ010000031.1:0-29085 GCA_050742535.1 Vicinamibacterales bacterium
TAATTGTGAAGACCGCCGTGCGTCACGGCGACTCCCTTCGGGCGCCCCGTAGACCCGGAGGTGTACAGCACGTAGGCCAGCTGGTCGCTATCGTTCGGCGTACGGTTATCGCTGCCTCCTTCGTCGGCTGACGCGTCATCCAAGCGCACCACCGGCGTGGCGTTGAGCGATCCACGGTCCGCGTCGCTGAGCACGAGCACGAGATCCGCGTCGCCGGCGATCTCGACGAGGCGCTCGCGGGGGTACGAGGGATCGAGGGGGACGTACGCCGCGCCAGCCTTCATCACGCCGATCAGCGTCGCCACGAGCGCGGTCCCCCGCTCCATCCAAACGCCGACGAGCATCTCGGGGCCGATTCCGCGCCCGCGCAGGAATGCCGCGATCTGGCTGGCCCGGCGATCGAGCTCTGCGTACGTCGTTGCCTGCGCTCCCTCGACGACAGCCACCGCATCCGGACGTGCCGCCGCCTGCCGCTCGAACGAGCCGCAAAACCCTCCGTCGTACGGATACGCGACGCGCGTGGCGTTGCGGTCGCGCACAAGCTGAAGACGCTCGGCTTCGCCGAGGACGGGGAGTGTCTCGATGGCGATACTGGGCTGTGTCAGAACGCCATCGAGCAGGACATCGAGGCGCGCCGTCCATCGGTCGGCGCGTTCGGGCGTGAAGTAACCATCATCCAAACGAAGATCCAGGTCGAGTGCGTTGCTGCCGCGGCGGCACGACAACTTCACGAGGCCGGACGGGCCGGTGGTGGTGATTCGATCGAGCGATACCCCGACGCCGTTGCGCTCGGGCGCCACAACCGCGTCCCAGTACTCGAAATAGGCGTCAGGCGGCGCAACAGAGGCGGCGGCATCGTAATAGAGCTGCCACTCCGCGGCCTCGGCCATCTCCTCGGCGAGACGGCGCGCGACGGCGATGAACGTATCGGTGGCGGCCACTCCACCGCCGACCGGCACGGCACGCGACAGCGGGCCGACGGCGTGATGCAGTTGCGGATACGGGCGGCCGTCAAACGCGACAGCGACGTGTCGAATGTCTATCCCGCTGCGGAGGAACAAGACTCGCAGCAACGCGAGCCAGAATGCTTCTGCAGGAACACGGTGACGTTCGCACCATTCCACCGCCTGCGCCAGCCGGTCGTCTGCGATCGTCAGCTGACGACGCAGCCACGAGCCCCTGGCGCTGGCCACGGCTGGCGGGGATTGGGCGCTCGGCTGGCGCGCGTCGCCCAGCTTGCGCCGCCAGAAGTCGCGTCCCTCGGCGGTGTCGGCGCCGTCGAGTAACTGGTTCTGCCACTCGGCCAGATCGGCGTATTGCGGCGCCGCATCCGCGCCGACGTTCACGCGCTGACAGGCGCGCGCGATCTCCCGCCCGATGATTCTGATGCTTGGCACGTCAGCCGCCAGTTGCGGCACGTCGACGACGAGCGCACCGCGGGTCGCCGAGAAGCGCAGCCAGACGAACCGCGCCAGCGGCGCCGCGCCGACATCGACGGGGCGCCCGGCCAGCTCACCGAGCACCTGCTCGATCGCTGCGTCGCCGGCGGCTTCGGCAGCGGTCGCCAGATCGCGCTCCTCGACGGCGCCTGAAATCGCTGGCGTGACCACCTGGAACGGCTCCGGCGTGTCTGCCGGCTGATGGAAGTCCGTGCGCAGGATTTCGTGCCGCGCGATCGCGTTGTCGACGGCTGCGCGGAGCGTCGCCGCATCGATCGCGCCGGTGATCGTCAGGACCGCCTGAACGCGGCTGTCGATCTGCTGCTGATGACGGCGCCAGAGCTGGCGCTGCGGGGGAGAGAGCCTGTAGCCGTCGGTGCTCACTGCGTCCACGTGAAGCCTCCGGGTGCTAACCCGTCACGAGTGGGGTGCGGCTCGCACCACCGAGCTTGCTGCGAGCGCGTTCGTTCAGCGCCGCCGCCTGGCCGACGCGCTCCCGGCGTCGTTCGTCGGCAATGATGGCGTCGAGCTGCGACACGCGGACCTGCGAGTCTTCGACTGAACGTCGCAGCACCGCCTTGTAGAGTCGAATCATCGAACGGATCGACGAGCGTTCGTAGAGGTCCGTGTTGAACACCACGGCACCGCGTACCTCGTCGCCGCCGGGATACATGAACAGCGATATGTCGTGTTTGGACGTGGGGGTAAAGACCTCGACGCTCGTCTCGCGAACGCGCCGGACCAGTGGCGCGTCATCGCGGAAGGGCGCCTGCTGAAACGAGCAGTTGATGCCGCTCAGCGGCGTGGCGCTCAGGTCGCGGCTGGTTCGCAACGCCGCGACGAGCCGGTCGAACGGCAGATCCTGGTGTCGATCCGCTTCGAGCGCGACCTCACGAACACGCGCCAGCAGCTCCACGAACGTGGGATCGCCCGACAGGTCGATGCGCAGCGGCAGCAGGTTGACGAAGAAGCCGACGAGGCCTTCGACGGCGGACCGGCTGCGTCCCGCGTTATCGGCGAGCAGCACGATGTCGTCCCGACCGGTGACGCGTCCGACAAGCGCACTGAGCGCCGCCACGAACACCATATACGGGGTGGCCTGGCGCTCTCGGGCGCGTCTCCGCGCCATATCGGCAACCGCCGGCGGCACCTTGAAATCCTCGCGCTCACCGCGAAACGTGAAGGCGGGCGGACGCGGGTGGTCGGCCGGCCAGCGCGTGGTCGGCGCGCCGCGCAGCTGCGTGGTCCAGTAGTCGAGAAGCCGATCTAGCACCGGACCCTGCAGGTACGCCCGCTGCCACACGGCCACGTCGGTCATCTGCACCGGAAGCGGCGGCAATGCCACGGGGCGGCCGGCGCAATACGCCTCGTACACGGCCGCGAGCTCCCGCAGCAGCACGTCCTCGGACCAGCCGTCGGAGATGATGTGGTGCAGTACGACCTGCAGCACGTGATGCCGTGGTCCGAAGCGGTACAGGGTCGTCCGCACCAGCGGCGCGTGTGCAAGTGAGAATGGATGCGCCGCCTGCTCCGCCATCACCGCCGCCAGCGCCGCGCGACGCTCGGCCGGCGCCGACCCGCTCAAATCGACTATTCGCAGCGGCACCTCCACGTCCGGGTCGATTACCTGGCACGGTTCGCCGTCGATCTCCCGAAACGCCGTCCGCAACGACTGCTGCCGTCGCGCGACATCCGCCAGGCTTTGGCGCAGCGCGTCCGTACGCAGCGGCCCGAATAGCTTCAATGCCGTCGACGCGTTGTAGGCCGCGTTGGGTGGAGCGACACGCTCCAGGACCCACAGACTCTCCTGTGCGAACGTGAGCGGATACCGGTCGCGCGGAGGGGCCGGCACGATGATCGCTTCATCCGGCTGCGACGGCTCGCCGGCGCCCGCGGCCAGCTGGGCGGCCAATGCCGCAGCCGTTGGATGCTCGAGCAGCGTCCGCAGCGGCAGCGACACGCCGCAGTGCTCGCGGATTCGCGACATCACCTGCGTCGCCAACAGCGAGTCTCCGCCGAGCTCAAAGTAGTTGTCGTCGATGCCTACGCGCTCGAGTCCGAGCACCGACGACCAGATGTCGCAGACCAGCGATTCCATCGACGTTCGCGGCGGCGCGTACGATGGCTCGATGCGCGGCCGTTCGCCCGTCGGAGGCGGCAGCGCGCGCCGATCCAACTTTCCGGCCGGGGTGAGCGGCAGCACCGGGAGAAACACGAACGTGGCGGGGATCATGTAATCGGGCAGTCTCTGTTCGACGTGCCGCCGCAGCTCACCGACATTCGGCGGATCCGCGGTTGCCACTACGTACGCTGCCAGCCGGCAATCCGCGGGGGCCGCCTCATAGGCGACCGCCACCGCATCGGCCACGCCTGGGAATTGCCGCAGGCACACTTCGATCTCGGCTGGCTCGATCCGGAACCCACGCACCTTGATCTGCTCGTCACTGCGGCCGAGGAACTCGAGGCGACCGTCGGGGAGCCACCGCCCGCGATCCCCGCTGCGGTAGAGGGTGGCGCCGGGCGTAAACGCGTACGGGTCCGGGAGAAACCGATCGGCAGTTTGCACCGGGCGGTGACGGTATCCGCGCGACACGCCGGCACCCCCGATGTAGATCTCGCCGACGACGCCGGCCGGTACCAGGTTCATCGCGGCATCAAGGACGAAGACGCGGGCATTCCTGATCGGCCGCCCGATGGTGATGCGAGTGTGGCTGTCAACCTCGGCGGACACGCAACCCACCGTCGTCTCCGTCGGCCCGTATTCGTTGACGATGCGCGCCTGGGGGATCGACTGTCGAAGCTGACGTACGTGCTCCGGCGTGAGCGGTTCACCGCCAACGATGCATAGCCGCACATGCGACAGATCACCCTCGACAAGCGGCAGCGCGCTGACGTGCGAGGGAGTCAGCTTGAGCGCGTCGACGCCTGGACTCTCGCTCACCTCCTGCAACGACTCGACGATGTCGTGCGCGGAATCGCACAGGTACAACGTCCGGCCGCGCGTCATTGGGAGGAAGAGGCTGGTGACGGTGAGGTCCGACGCCAGCGAGGAGAAGAGCGCGAACCGGCCCTCGCAACCGGCCTGGCAGTAGTACGAGTCGGCCCATGCCAGGTACTGGCAGACGTTCCGGTGCGTCACCTCGCACCCTTTCGGGATCCCCGTCGTTCCCGAGGTGTAGATGACGTAGGCGATGTCGTCGAGATCGACGGCGACACCCAGAGCGGCGCCCGACTCTGCGGCGACGACGGACCATTCCGAATCGACGCAGAGCCCGGGCACAGGTGCGGCGCTGAATCGGCCGCGCAGTCGTTCCTCGGTGACCAGCGCCGCGGTGCCCGAATCGCGCAGCATGAACAACACACGCTCGTCGGGATCCGTCGGGTTGAGCGGCACATAGGCCGCGCCCGCCTTGAGTACGGCCAGCAGCGCCACGACCGCATCCGCGGATCGATCCAGGCATACGCCGACGCAACTGCCGCGCCGGACACCTTGCCGTCGCAGCCATCGCGCCAACTGATTGCTGCGCCCATCGAGCGCGGCGAAGGTCACTGCCTCAGCGGCAGCGAGCAAGGCGATCGCGTCCGGGCGCTCGACGGCGTGCCGCTCCACGAGACGAGGCATCGTCTCGACCGGGACGACAGCCGCGCCGCCAGCTTGCGCCCACCTCACGAGCGTTTGTTGCTGGTCCTCGGGGACCATGTGGACAGTCGCCAACGGTGTCTCCGGATTGCCGACGACGCCGGCGAGCAGTTCGGCGTAGCACGCCAGCCACCGCTCGACCGTGGCCGGTTCGAACAGGCTGGTGTTGTAGTCCGCGAAGAACAGCAATTCGTCGTCTGTGTCGTAAACGTTCAGCTCGAGGTCGAATTTCGCGTGCGTCGCCGGGTTGGCATATGGCTCCACGTCGGCCGCGAACAGACGACCGCGCGGTAGTCGATCGCGATTGAAGCTGGCCTGCACGAGCGGCGTCCGGCTCGGATCGGCGGGCACGGCGATCGCCTTCAGCAGCCGGCCGTACGAATAGTCCTGGTGCTCCTGAGCGTCGAGGACCATCCCCTTCACGCGCCGGATGAACCGGCTGACCGAATCGCCGGGCTGCGTCCGTAACCGCAACGGCGCCACGTGCAAGCAGCACCCGACGACGCGGTCGTCAATACCTCCGCGACGGCCACCGAGAGGAATGCTCACGATGACGTCCGGCTGAGACGCCAGCCGCTGCAGCAACATGCCGTACGCGGCGAGGAGCGTGACGAACACGGTGCAACCGTGCGCGCCGCTGAACCGGCGAATACCATCGGCGAGCTCGTCGTTGAGCCGCCGCGACACCCGCGCGGCCCGGTACGTCTTGACGGCCGGACGCGGCCAATCAGCAGGCAGATCGAGGGGGGGCGGGAGGTCGGCGAGCTGGTGGCGCCAGTAATCTTCGTGAGCGCGGCTGTTGCCGATCGATTCGCGATCGTACCGTGCCTGGAGGTACTCGCCGAACGACGGCGGCGGCGGTAGATTCGCCTCGCGGCCGGCCGCGGCCGCGCTATAGAGGGCGCTCAACTCGCGCAGAAGCAGACCGTTGGATTGCCCGTCGCCGATGAGGTGATGACAGATCAGCACGATGACGTGATCATCCGTGTGCCGCCGTGCGACGCCGACGCGCATCAGCGGCGGCACCGCGAAATCGAAGGGCGTCCCCATCTGTGCCCGGATCCACTCGTCGGTGAGTCGATCGCGATCCTCCTCCGGACCGCTGGTGAGGTCGGCGTAGGCAACGTCGGCGGACGCGGCGGCATGTATCTGCTGCTCGGATCCGTCGGGCGCAATCGTGGTCCGTAGGGCGTCGTGTCGAGCGATGAGCGTCTGCACCGCTGCCCGCAGCGTCCCGACGTCGATGGCACCGCGAATGCGCAGCGCCACGCACTCGTTGTACGCGCACGACGCGTCCGCGCCCATCTGCGCCAGCAGCCAGATCTGCCGCTGCATGTCGCTCAACGGCTGCGTCCGCACCGAGTCCGGCACGGGCGGCGCCGCGGTTACCGCCGCCACCGGCTCGCCCGGCGCCGGCTCACCGAACGCGCCCATCGCGCACATCTCTCCCACGGTCCGGTCGATCGCGTCGACGATGCGGTCCACGTCGGCAGGGGTGTGCGCCGCCGACAGGAAGCAGGTTCGTCCTTCCCACACGTACACGCCGTGCAGCAGCAGGTGGTAGAAGAACAGTTCTGCCATCTCCGCGGCGGGCGGATACACGAACATGAACTGCGATCCAAAGTTGACGATGCGCAGTGGAACCGCCCGCCTGTGTAAGACGTCGTTGGCCCGTGCGGCCAGGTCGCCCGTCAGTGCGTTCAACCGCTCCTGCAGCCCCGGTCCCTGCTCTTTCAGGTGCGTAAGCACCGCGCGCGCCGCCGCCATGCTGAGGGGGTGCTTGAAAAACGTGCCAGCGTGGAAGGTGTGAATCGACGCCGGAAACGATCGATCGCCGAAGGACCACGACCCGCCGTCGATCGCGTCGAGCAGTCGGTCCCGTCCGGCCAGCACACCGATCGGCATGCCGCCTCCCACGACTTTGCCGTAGGTGGCGAGATCGGCGTCGACGCCGAACCACGCCTGCGCGCCACCCGGGTGGATGCGGAACCCGGTCACCATTTCGTCGAAGACCAGCAGCGCGCCTGTCTGTCGCGTCACGCGCCGCAAGTCGTGCAGGAACTCGCGCGACTGGCCGTCGAGACGACGGCCCTGCACCGGCTCGATGAGTACCGCGGCAAGTCCGGATCCCTGCTGTTCGATGGCGGCAATCGCCTGCCGCGCACCGTGCGGCAGCAGTAACGTCTGCTCGCTGCGCGCCGCCGGAATCCCCGGCGCGGCGGGGATGGCGTGCAACTGTCCGCTGCCGAAGCGAGGCCGCACCAGCACCTCGTCGGACGATCCGTGGTACGACCCGGCAAACAGCGCCACGCGATCGCGGCCGGTCACGGTCCTGGCCACACGCAGTGCCGACATGACCGCCTCGGTTCCGGAAGTGCAGAACGCAGCGCGATCCATGCCCGTGAGCTGGTGAATCAGCGCGGCGACCTCGCCGGCCAGCGCGGACTGCGGGCCAACGTGGACGCCGAGCTGCAGTTGCTCCATCAACGCGCGCTGGACGAACGGCGGATTGTGGCCCAGCATGTGGACGCCGAAGCCCATTGCCAGATCGATGTACTCGCGGCCGTCGACGTCCCAGATCCGCGCGCCGTCGGACCGCACCACGACGAGCGGGTAAATCAGATCCTTCCACGCGAAGCGAAACCCCATCGACCAGCGGCTGTCGGCGTGCCGCGCTCTATCGCGCTCGGACGCCTGCCGCGAGCCGGCGGTGCGCGCTGACACGCACGCGATGAGCCACTCGAGGTAGGCGAGACGAGCCGGTGACCAGCCTTTTCGCTCGCTGAGATCGAACGGCCTGTGTGGCACGAAGACGCCGCTGGCCGCTGTGTCTGCCGCGGCTGCGGGGGACGGCGTCGGCGCCGGTGTCACGACGGGGCCGCTGGATCGTGTCGGCTCTGTCGCCGGCTCACGCGGCTCGATCCGGCGCAGCACCTCGAGCTGCGCCGCCATCACCTCGAGCTGGCGCCGCACGATCGCGCCTACGGTCGTGCCGTCGGAGGTGTGCACGTCAGTCGCCGCGGCAGGCAGCGGAACGTCCAGCACAGTCTCGGCGCCCGTGACGACGTCCGCCGGCCGGTCGCCCGCCGCATCGGAATCAGGCGTGCGGCCCGTGGCGCGCGCGCCCGCTCCCTCGGCCGATTCGACGACCGGTCGATCGCCAGGCAACGTTGCGCCCGCGGGCAGCCGCGTGTCGATGTACAAGGCCAGCGCCTCGATCGACGGAACGTCTTCCATCATCAGGCGGAACGGGACCTCGACGCCGAACAGCTTCTTGATTCCCTGACTGAGCTGCATCAGGAGAAGCGAATCGATGCCGAGCTCCATGAACGTCGCATCAGCACGACCGCGTGCCTGTACGCCGAACTGATTCAGCACACGCGTGCGCAGCAGGGCGTCAATACGGCTTGCGCGATTCAACGGAGGCGACGGCGGCGGCGGAGTGGCAGGTGCAGCGGGGGTCGGCACGACTTTCGGCACCTCGGAAGCGACACCGGTGCGGGGCGAAGCGCCTTCGCCGCTGTCCGCCTCGATCCAATGACGCGTATGCTCGAACGGGTAGTGCGGCAATGGCACCCGCCGCGGCGATTCTCCGGCGTGGAACGCCGGCCAGTCCACGGCAGCGCCGTGTGCCCACAGGGTGCCCAACGCCGCCAGCAGCACAGACGGCTCCGCCGCATCGTCTCCGTCCGCAGGCAGCGATGCGCAGAGCGCATGCCCGGTGCCGAACGCGGGCTGCGCGCGGAGGAGCGACGCCAGGCTTCGCCCCGGACCGACCTCGAGCAGGAGTCCGTGCTGGCGAAGCAGTTCCGCTGCGGCTTCGCGGAAACGCACCGGTTGTCGCATCTGCCGCGACCAATACGCCGGGTCGACGGCCTCCGCCGGCGCGATCCACGTGCCCGTCACATTGGAGACGAACGGAATCCGCGGCGGCGACAATGAGACGCGCCGCACGGCGCGCTCGAATTCCGGGATGATCGGCTCCATGTGCGGCGAGTGAAAGGCGTGCGAGGTGCGCAGCCGGCGATGCGGGACATTTCGCGCCGCGAGCCCGCGCTCCATCTCGGCGACGTCCGCCTCCTGACCCGACACGACACAGAGCGAGGGGGCGTTGTCGGCGGCAAGCTCCAGCGATCGGGGCAACCAGCCCTCGAGCTGGAGCCGCGGCAGACCAACAGCGAGCATGGCACCGCGCGGCAACCGCGCCATCAGCGCACCACGCAGTGCCACCAGGCGAAGAGCATCCTCCTCGCCGATCACGCCGGCGACGCATGCCGCAACGAGCTCGCCGAGGCTATGTCCGACGAGCGCCGTCGGCTGCACACCCCACGACAACCACGACTGCGCGAGCGCATACTCGACGACGAACAGCGCCGGTTGGGCAACGTCGGTCTCGCTCACGTCGCCCCCCGCGCTGTCGTTCGTCAACAATTCGCGCACGTCCAGACGCACGTGCGGACGGAGAATCTCGCAGCAGCGATCGACAACGCGTCGAAACGCCGGTTCGGCGGCATAGAGTTGCCGCCCCATGCCGGCATACTGCGTGCCCTGTCCAGGAAAGAGCATCGCCAGCATCTCTGCCTTCGATCCCGGCGTGACCTCGACGATCTCGCCCTCTGCGTCCAGCGCCGCCGCCGCGGCGAGGCGATCCTGACAGACGACGAAGCGGCGCACCGCCAGCAGCCGGCGGCCAACATGCAGCGTGTACGCCGTGTCGGCCAGGGTGGGTGCGTCAGGACGCCGCAGCGTGTCGGCCAGCTGATGGCCGGCGGCGGCCAGCGCCGTGGGCGTGCGTGCCGAGAGCGTGAGCAATTGCCACGGTCGCGATGCGGTGGAGGCCGGCACGGCGGGTGCCTCCTCGAGCACGACGTGCGCGTTGGTGCCGCCGATGCCGAACGAGCTGACGCCGGCGCGCCGCGGTCCGTTCCGCGCGGTCCACGGCCGTGCCTCCGTGTTCACGTAGAACGGACTGGACGCCATATCAATCAACGGATTCGGCGAGCGGTAATGAAGACTCGGCGGCAGCGTGCGATGCCACAGTGCGAGCACCGTCTTGATGAATCCCGCCACGCCAGCGGCCACATCCAGATGGCCGACGTTGGTCTTCACCGAGCCGATCGCGCAGCTGCCCCGTGCCGCGGTCGACGCGCGAAACACACGGGTCAGGGCCTCGAACTCAATCGGATCGCCCAGCGGTGTCGCCGTGCCGTGCGCCTCGACGTACTGAATGCTGTCCGCGGCAACACCGGCCATCGCCTGTCCTTCGGCGATGACTTCCGCCTGTCCATCCGCGCTCGGCGCCGTATATCCCAGCTTCTGTGAGCCGTCGTTGTTGATGGCGGAGCCGCGGACGATCGCGAAGATGGTGTCGCGGTCGGCAATGGCCTCGCCCAAGCGCTTCAAGACGACGACGCCGACCCCGTTGCCCGGGACGGTCCCGCGCGCATCGGCGTCGAACGCACGGCAGTGCCCATCCGGCGAAAAAATGCCGCCGTCCTGATAGCGGTAGCCGACGCGCTGCGGCGTACGAATGGCGACGCCGCCGGCAACGGCCATGTCGCACTCGCCATTCAGCAGGCTTTGCGACGCCAGGTGAATCGCGACCAGTGACGTCGAGCACGCCGTCTGCACCGTCACCGCGGGTCCCCTCAGATTCAGCTTGTAGGCGACGCGCGTCGCGAGGTGATCCTTGTCGTTCTCGACCGCCAGTGCGTACGGTCCGAATGCCTCGACCAGCGTGCGCAGCGACCGGCCGCGGCTCACCAGGTAGGTGTGCATGCCGGCTCCGGCATAGACACCGGTGCGCGGCGGAGCCCCGGCGCCGTAGCCGGCGTGCTCCAGCGCAGCCCATACGCACTCGAGGAACACGCGTTGCTGCGGGTCGATGATGGTGGCATGACGCGGCGTATAGTCGAAGAGCGCCGCGTCGAAGCCCTCGACGTCGTCCAGCAGCGCTGCCGCCTTCACATAGTGCGGATCCGCCAGCGCCGCGGGTGGAACGCCCGCGGCGCGCATCTCGTCCTCGGTCAGATGCGAGATACCTTCCAGTCCATCGACGAGCGAGCTCCAGAAGGACTCGATCGATGGAGCCCCCGGGAACCGCCCGCTCATGCCGACGACGGCGACGCCGGTGTGGCCGCTCGAGGGAGCAGTCATGGCGTGGCCGCCGGCGGCGGTCCTGAATCCTGACGGCGCTGCATGGCCGCGTGGCGCGCTTTCGCGCGCGCCTGTCCCGAACGCACGCGATCATCGGCGGGCGCACCTCCGTGCAGACACTGTGCTGCCGAGGCGACCGTCGGATGGCGCATCAAGTCGAGCAACGGGAACGTGCGGCCGATCCGCTCCTGCAGGACGGTATGCACGCGGATCAGCAGGAGCGACGTGCCACCAACCTCGAAGAAGTTGTCGTGCACGCCGACGTGATCCACCGCCAGCACTTCGCGCCAGGCTTCGAGAATGACCCGTTCCAGATCGGAGCGAGGCGCCACCGGCGCTGCTGGCGCCTGTGTCCGTGCTGCCGTCAACGGATCGGGCAGCGCCGCACGATCCAGCTTGCCGCTCGAGGTGATCGGCAGCTCGTCGAGCGTCACCAGAAACGACGGAATCATGTAGGCGGGAAGTTGCGCCGCCAACATCGCTTTGAGCGTGTCGCTGTCAATGGCGCAGCCCGCTTTCGGAACGACGTACGCGACCAGGCGATCGTTACCGGACGTGTCACGGCGCAGCACGGTCACCGATCGCTCGACGCCCGGCGATCGGGACAGCGCAGCGTCGATCTCCGCCGGTTCGATTCGATAACCGTGCAGCTTCACCTGGTGATCCGCCCGCCCCAGGAAGCGGAGCAGGCCCGACGGCCGCCACTGCGCCAGATCGCCAGTCCGGTAAGCGCGCGCGCCGCTCACGCCGGCAAACGGATCGGGCACGAAACGCTCCGCGGTGAGACCCGGCCGGCCGAGGTAGCCGCGCGCGAGCATCGGGCCGCCGAGCAGCAGTTCCCCCACCACTCCGGGTGGTGTCCACGCGCCGCCCTCGTCGACGACGTAGGTGCGTGTCGCCGCGAATGGGCTGCCGATCAACACGTCGTCGTCGGTCGGCAGACAGGTCGCCATCGTTGCGACGACGGTGTTTTCCGTCGGTCCGTAGGCATTGACGAAGCGTCGCCCTGGTGCCCACCGCCGCACCAGGTCCAGCGCACAGGCTTCGCCGCCCGCAATCAGCAAGCGAAGCGCGGGGAGTTCGCGCCACGGTGAGACAGCCAGTACCGACGGCGGCAACAGGACGGTCGTCACCGCGTCGCGATCGATCAGCTCGGTCAGCGATTCGCCGCCCAGCGGTGCCGAGGACGACGCGGGCAGCACGAGCGCGGCGCCGGCGCCCAATGCCATGGTGATCTCCCACACCGACGCGTCGAAGCTCGTCGAGGCAAACTGCAGAACGCGATCGCCAATGCCGAGGCCAAACCTCCGTCGCGTGCAGGCGACGAGCTGCGCGAAGCTGCCGTGCGTCACGACGACGCCCTTCGGCCGTCCCGTCGAGCCCGACGTGTAGATCACGTATGCGGCATTCGCTGCGGACACGGGCACGGCTCGCGGCGTCGGTTCGCTGTGCGCCCGTTCCGGCACGTCATCGAGATGCAGCACCTGTCCTGACCAGTCCGGCCACGGCCCACCGGCGCGCGAGGCGACGAGCACATCCGGCCTGGCGTCGTCGCGCAGATACGCCAGACGCGCGGCTGGCAGGGCCGGATCGATGGTCATGAACGCGCCGCCGGTCTGCCACACGGCGACAACCGCGACGACGAGGTCGATGGACCGCTCGAGTGAGACGGCGACGAGCGACTCCGGCCCGACGCCAGCGTCCTCCAGCCGCCGCGCCAGCGTCGCCGCACGACGTGCCAACGTGGCATATGTGAGTTGCTCGGAACCGCACGTCAGGGCGATGGCGTCCGGACTGCTGCGGACCTGCGCGAGGAACTGGTCGCCGATCGGCGGCTCGGCATCCACGGCGGCGGCGCCCCTGCTCCAGGCTTCGATCTGCGCGCGTTCCGACTCGCCGGTTATCGTCACGTCGGCGAGACGAACGTCCGGATCCGTCACCACGCATTCGAGCGCGGCGACATACTGGCGAATCATCCGGCGAACGGTTTCCGGCTCGAAGAGGTCGGTGCTGTAGGTCACCGATCCGGACGTTCCGCCGCCGGCCTCGGGCCGAGCGCCGCCCTGCTGCAGGAAGAAGCCGACCTGCTCGTCCCAGAGACACCATTCGAGATCGTAGAGTGCAGGCACGGAGCGCTTGTCGAGCGGCATGAGATCGGCGACGACCTCGTCGTCGTGGCGGCCCACCGGCGGTCGATCCTCGAAGTGAAAGACGATTTGATGGATCGGGGTCCGGCTCAAATCGCGCGCGGGGTTCACCTCCATCACCAGGCGTTCGAACGGCAGCGTCTGGTGTTCCAGCGCCTGCACGCACGATTGCCACACGCGGCCCACCAGCTCGCGGAACGTTGGATTGCCGGCGAGGCTAGCACGCATGACGATCGTGTTGACGAAGGGACCGACCACGCCATCGAACTCGGATCGGGTTCGGTTGGCCACCGGCACTCCGACGACGAGGTCGTCCTGCCGGGTATAGCGCTGCAGCAGGATCAAGAACACGGTCAGGGACGCGGCGAACGAGCTGACGTTGAGCTCCTGTTTCAACGCGCGCATCCGCTCGGCCAGATCCAGAGGGATGACGATCGGCTCCGTCGCGCCACGGTAGGACACCTCCGGCGGGCGCGGCCGGTCGGCCGGCAGCTCCACGCGCGGGGCTCCGCGTAATGTCGTCGTCCAGAATGAGAGCAGGCGATCGAGTTCCGGTCCGGCCAGCCGCTCGCGCTCCCACGCGGCGAAATCGGCGAACTGGAAGTCCAGCGGTCTCAGCTCCACGCGTGTGCCGACCGCGGCGGCCATGTAGAGTCGCGTCAGTTCCTGAAGCAGGATGCTGAGGCTCCACGCGTCGACGATGAGGTGGTGCGTGGCAATGGCAACGATGTGGTCGCTGTCGTCGAGCCGGACGACCGTACAGCGCAGGAACGGACCGCGCTCGAGGTCGTACGGCTCCCGCGTTTGGCGCGTGACCTCGCGTCCGGCGATGGCCAGCCGTGATTCGGGGGCGTGCGTGCGCAGGTCGAGCAGGTCCACGCGCTGCGGTCGCAGCGGCTCGACGCGCTGCATCGGTTGACCGTCGATCACCGGAAACGTGGTGTGCAGGAGCTCGTGCCTGGCGGCGAGCTCGTCGAGCGCGCGTCCGATCAGGTCGGTGTCAATCGGCGCCCTGATGCGGGTCGCCACCGACAGGTTGTACGGCCGTTCCCCTCCGGACGCGCGCTCGAGAAACCACATCCGCTCCTGTGTGAACGACAGAGGAAAGACCACGCGTCCCCGGCGATCCAGACGTACCGGCGCAACGTCGCGCCGGCTCTTGCCGAGACGGGCGGCAAGGTGACGGATCTGTTGCGGCGAGAGACCAGCTATTCGTTCGGCGGCGTTGGGCATGAATCGGCCTCGTCGGCTCCCTTACGCGTCACCCTTGACGCGCACGGCCACCTTGCCTCTGTGAGTTCCCTGCGACATGTGCTCGATCGCGGATTTCAGATCGCCGATGCCAAACGTCGTCGCCGGCAGCGGCGTGAAGGTGCCTGCCGCGAACGCGCCGAGCACGTCGGCGAACATGGAGCGGAACAGCGACGGACGCTGCCCGACGACCATGCCCAATTCGAGCGCGTGAAACGACAAGGCTTTTCGGAACGGGGAGAGGCCAAGCGTGAAGTTCTGGTAAATGTCCCGCTTCCCCAGCTCCACGAAGCGGCCGAGCGGCCTGAGCAGGCCGACGCCCTTCGCGATGGCCTCGCCGGCCAGCGAGTTGAGGACGACATCCACGCCACGGCGCTCGGTCACTCTGAGCACGTCGGCGGCGAAGGCGAGGGATCGCGAGTCGAACACGTGGGTAATGCCCAGCGAGCGCACGAACTGCCGCTTCTCTTCCGTCCCTGCCGTGGCAATGATGTCGGCGCCGAGCGAGCGCGCGATCTGGATCGCTGCCAGGCCGACGCCGCCCGCCGCAGAGTGAATCAGGACGCGTTCGTTCGCCGCCAGGTGGGCAAGATGCCGCAAGCCGTAATACGCCGTCAGGAAGACGGTTGGAATGGTGGCCGCAGACTCGTGCGTCATCGCGGCGGGCTTCCGCGCGACCGCGGCGTCGACGGCCAGCGAATAGCGGCAGAGGCCGTTGGACAAGGCGACGACCTCATCGCCGACGCGCCATTCGGTCACCTCAGGGCCGACCGCGACGACGGTCCCCGAGCAGTCCGAGCCCATCTGCGCCGCCGCGCCGGACGAAGTCGGATACATTCCCAGCGCGATCATCACGTCGCGGAAGTTCAGCGCGGCCGCATGTACTTCGATTTCGAGCTGGCCGCGGCCCGGTGCCTTCCGCGGCACGCGCGTGAACCGCAGGCTATCGAGTATTCCGGGCTGCGTGAACTCGGCAACGACGTTCTCGTCGGCCGACAGCGACGACGGCCAGGCGGCCACCGCCGGCTCGCGCTTGGCGGCAGTCGTCTGCGTCGCGCGCGAGGCAAGCCGATCGAGCAGCCGCTGGCGCTGCTCCGGTGACAGGTCGGCGAGGCGAGTGGAGGTGTCGGGCATAGCCCCTCCTAATTCCGCACCGCGCCCAGCGCGTCGGCGGGCGAAGGCGTGGGCGCCGGACTCTCGATTTCGTCGAGCAGCTGGTCGAGCATCCCGGCGTCAACGCGCTCGAGGAGCCGCCGGGCGACCACCTCAGCCAGCGCGCTGACGGTAGGTGCCTTGAAGAACTCGTCGATCGGCAGCTCCACCTGGAACATCTCGCGCAGGCGCGACGCGATCTGCACGCCGAGCAGCGAGTTTCCGCCGAGCTCGACGAACCCGTCGTGGACCCCGATGCCGCCAATCCCCAGCACGGTCTCCCACACGTCGACGATCGCGCGCTCGACCTCCGTCGTCGGCTCTTTGTAGCTCGTCTTCAGACTGGGTCGCTTGTACTTGGTTACCGCCGCCGGTTTTTTCGCCGCAAGACGCTCCTGAATCTGCGCCTGCGTGGACGTGCGGCTCCGGGCCAGCCGGCTCTCGTAGTTCAGCGTCGAGACGACGAGTTGCGGAGCCGTGGCGGCCGCCGCATACACGCGCTTGAAGACTTCGATGCCTTCCGCGGGCTGAATCCCGTGACCCGCGTCGGCGACCGCCGCTGGCGCCGCTGCCGGAGCGGCCTGACTCTGACCGAGCGACTCGAACACACTGTCACTCAGCTTCTTCAGCGTGAACCGCTCGATCACCACCACTTCGACCCCTGCTTCATCGGTGATGACGGCGTCGAACGCGTAGAACGGCGAATCCTCGGCGTCGTCCGGCAGGTGGCGGATGTGACAGTACAGAACCCGCGGCAGCGATCCCTTCACGACGACGCGCGTATATGCGAACGGCAGGCAGAAGGCCTCGTCGTCCGGCGACACCATCCGCGAGGCTGTGTGGACCAGGGCCACATCCATGACCGCCGGGTGCAGCGGCAGCTGGACGAGCTCGTCGGCGAAGCGCTCCGGGACTTCCACGCGCACGAGTGCCTCATTCATTCCGAAGTGCACCGTCTGTTTCAACGACCGCCACCGCGGCCCGAAGCGCATCGGCAGCGACGAGAACCAGCGCTCGGCGTCGGCATCTCCCTCGACACGAGGACAGCGCGCGCGAATCGCCGCGATGTCGTGGCGTGGCGGCGTGCCGGCGTCGATGGGGATGACCCGCCCCACTGCATGATCGCGCCATGGGGTGTCGGCGCCGCGGGGCGCCGTGTCGCTGCGAACGCTGAAGTCGTAGCCGGACCCGCTCGGCGTCAACGTCGTGCGCAGCTCGCGGGTCTCGGTCTTGCCAGCCGCGAGCGGCGAGAACAGCATCACGTCGCGCAGCTCCAGCGCGGACGTCCGGCCGCCGTTCATCACTGCAGCCCTGGCCATCTCCAGGTACGACGTTCCGACCACCGTGGCGCGGCCGCGCAAACGGTGCTCGTCGAGGATCCAATGCGTCGCCGGGCTGACGCGCGCGGCATAGGTCTCGACGTCGCCGGCACGCTGATAGGCCTCGAAGAACGGATGCTCGAGCGGCTCGAACCCGTCACGGCCGTTTCGGCCGCCGAACAGCGCCGCGGACGCGCCGGGCCACATCTCCTTGGCCTTCTCGGCCATGCCGACCGATCGCCACACGTCCCAATTGATGGCCAACGTCCGGCCGTGCCGCCGGGCTCGCGCATGCGCGAACGCGTCGATGAACGCATTGGCGGCGCAGTAGTCGACCTGGCCAACCGTTCCCACCACCGCCGCGATCGACGAGAACATCACGAACGCGTCGAGATCCGTCTCTGCGAGCAGCCGGTCCAGAATCAGCGTGCCATCGAGCTTCGGTGCGAGGACTTCCTCGACCGCGGCGCGCGTCTTCAGCTGGATCAGACCGCCTGCGGGAATTCCAGCGGCGTGGATGACGACGTGCGGATCCCCCCATTCGTGGCGGACGCGATCGAGCGCCCGTCGCATCTCGGCCTCGGAGGTGACATCGGCGCTCAGCACCATGACCTCGGCGCCGGCCGCCTCCCACTCACGAATGGTGCCGATGAGCGTCGACACGCGATCGTCGCCGTCGTGCGCCGCCAGCCAGTCGTCCCAGTCGGCGCGATCCGGAAAGGCGGAACGCCCGATCAACGCGAGACGCGCCTGTGCCGCCTGGGCCAGATGGCCGGCAAGCACCTGCCCGATCCCTCCCGTACCGCCGGTGATCAGGTAGACACCGCGCTGCCGGTAGGCGAGGTGCACGCCTGGATCCGCGAGGCGAATCCGATCGAACGACTGCGTCCACCGCCGGTTGCCGCGGTAGGCGACGAACTGCGCCGTCGACTTGTGCGCGAATTCGCGGACGAGCAATGGGACTACGCCGGCGCGCGCATCCGGGGTGCCGGGCCTGTCTATATCAACGCTGCGGCAATCGATGTTCGGCATCTCCTGCGGAATCGTCCGACAGAGACCGATCAAGAGCGCCTTCGCGGGCGTCAACGGTTCAGTGCCGATGACGTCCTGCAACCCGGTGCTCACGATGTCGAGGCCGATCGCGTCGGTCACCCCGTGATGACCGAGCGCCTGCGCCAGGTGGAGCAGACCGTAGCAACAGACCTCCTTCGACTTCGCAACGTCATCCGTCCCGTCGCCGCGTACCGGCCACGCGTAGATGACGTGCAGCGGTCCTGCACCTCCCGGCAGCACCGCTTCGAGCAGCGCGTCGAAATCCTCGACGCTGCCTGGATTGACCGTAAAGGTGTTCGTGTCGAGGCGCGCAAAGCTGCCGCCGGGAACGACACGAACCACGCCGGGCGACGGTCCGAGCGTTTCGGCCAGCGCGTCCGACACGCCGGCGTCGTCAGCGAAGATCAGATGGGGACGTGACGTGACCGGCGCCGCCTCGGCCGCAAGCACGGCCGCGTCGCTCGATTGGTGCCAGCTTGGTGCGTACAACCAATCGCCGACGTCGCTGCTGCGCTTCATATCCGGCGCCGGCCCCTTTCGCGCTTCCTGCATCCACGGCGCGTCGACCCAATAGCGCTGCCGCTCGAAGGGATACGTCGGCAGGAAGACACGCTGCGGTCGCTCGCCCTCCGAGTACAGCTCGTCCCAGGCCACCGATGCTCCGCTCATCCACAGCTCGCCGAGCGACGTCAGCATCACCATCCGATCGGGTGTGTGATCGTTCGGATGCGGCAGCGACGGCACAACGGTTCGGCCGGCGGCCGCCGGATGCTGGCGAACGAGGGTTTGCAGGGTATGACCGGGGCCGACTTCGATGAACAGGCGCGACGGATCGCTGAGCAGCTCGGCAACGTTGTCGGCGAAGCGCACGGTGCCGCGCAGGTGGGCGGCCCAGTACTTCGGATCGACGGCGGCCTCCTCGGTGATCCACGTCCCGGTCAGGTTGGAGAGGAACGGGATCTGCGGCGCCGCGCGCGCGACGCGCCCGACGGCGGCGGCAAACGGCTTCAGGATCGGCGTCATCATCTCGGAATGGAACGCATGCGAGGTATGCAGACGCCGGCTGACCAGCCCGCGCGCGCCGAGCCGCTGCTCGAGCGCGGCGATCGCCTCCGCGGTGCCGGAGGCGACACACATGTCCGGCGCGTTCACCGACGCCAGCGAGACCGTCTCGTCGAGCAGCGGCTTCAATTGCGCTTCCGGCAACGGGACGGCGAGCATGGATCCTTCCGGCAGCGCGTCCATCAACCGGCCGCGCTCGGCGACGAGCGCCAGGGCGTCCTCGAGTGAGAAGACGCCCGCGAGGCACGCCGCGACGTACTCGCCGATGCTGTGGCCGACCATCGCGTCCGGGCGTACTCCCCACGACATCCACAGCCGCGCCAGCGCGTAGGAGACCGCGAACACAGCCGGCTGCGTGAACGCCGTGCGCGTCAGCAGCGCCGCCGCTTCCTCATTCGTCAGGCCGCCGTCCGGATAGAGCAGGGTTCGCAGATCGCGCCCCAGATGCGGCGCAAGAATCGCCGCGCAGCGATCGAGCTCCTCGCGGAACCGCGGCTCGTGGCCGTACACGTCCGCGGCCATCCGCACGTACTGCGACCCCTGGCCCGGCAGCATGAAGACAATGCGGCAGTCGGTTTGTTCGTTGACCAGGCTGAAGACCCGCCGCGGGTCGCGCGCGCGCAACGCCTCGATGGCATCGGTTCGGTCCGCGCACACCAGGGCGCGCCGACGATCGAACGCCTTGCGCCCCACTTGCAAGGAATAGGCGACGTCGGCGATGTGGAGCGACTGGTCCCGCTCGAGATGCGCAACCAGGCGGTCGGTGGCCGCTTCGAGCGCCGCGTCGCTGCGCGCTGACAGCACGACCAGCCGCGGGGCCGCGGGCAGACGCCGCTCGACACGGGACGGACCCTCTTCGAGGATGACGTGCGCGTTGGTGCCGCCGATGCCGAACGAGCTGACCGCCGCGGCGCGCGGATGACCGCTGCGCGGCCACGGCAGCGGCGCGGCGTTGACGAAGAACGGACTGTTCGCGAAATCGATCGCCGGGTTCGGCCGCTCGAAATGCAGGTTCGGCGGGATCAGTCCGCGGTCCAGCGCGAGCGTCGCCTTGATGAGGCCGGCAATCCCCGCCGCCGAGTTCGTGTGGCCGACGTTGGTCTTGATCGATCCGATCGCACAGTACCCGGACTTCGACGTGTGCCGGCGGTAGGCCTTGGTCAGCGCGGCGACCTCGATCGGATCGCCCAGCTCCGTGGCCGTCCCGTGCGCCTCGACGAAGCCGATGGCCTCGGGACTCAATCCCGACATCGCCAGCGCGTCGCCGATCACCTCCGCCTGGCCAGCGACGCTCGGCGCGGTGAAACCGACCTTCGCCGCGCCGTCGTTGTTCAGTCCGAAGCCGCGAATCGTCGCATAGACGCGATCGCCGTTGGCGAGCGCGTCGCTCAACCGCTTGAGGGCGACGACGCCGACGCCGCTGCTGAAGATGGTCCCCTGCGCCTTCGCGTCGAAGGAGCGGCAGTGGCCATCCGGCGACATGATCCCGCCCTCTTCGTAGTTGTAGCCGACCTTGCGCAGCCGCAGGTACACGCCGCCGGCGAGGGCGAGGTCCGACTCGAACGTCAGCAGGCTCTGGCTGCCGAGGCACACTGCCACCAGCGACGTCGAACAGGCGGTCTGCACCGTGAGACTTGGCCCCTTCAAGTTGAGGGCATAGGACACGCGGGTCGACAGATAGTCGCGGTCGTTGTTGACGTGGACCGCCATCATCCCCACCGTCCGCAGCACGGCAGCGTTCGTGCGCAGGTGCGCCAGATAGTAGTGATTCGTGCCGTTCCCCGCGAAGACGCCGATGCGCCCGGGAAAGGTGTCGGGCACGCAGCAGCCGTCCTCGAGCGCTTCCCAGGCGCATTCCAAGAAGAGCCGCGACTGCGGATCGAGAATCTCGGCCTCCTTGGGGGTGAGACCGAAGAACGGCGCGTCGAACTGATCGATGCCGTCGACGTATCCGCACGCCTTGACGTAGTGCTGATCGGTGAGGACCGAGCGCGGCTCGCCGTTGGCGATGACCTCGTCGTCCGACAGCCTCGAGATGCACTCGACGCCGCCCGCGAGCTTGCCCCACAACTCGTCGAGTGTGGTGGCGCCGTGAAAACGGCAGCCCATGCCGACAATCGCGATGGCTTCAGCTGAATCTCTATCCTTCATGCTCTGCTCCTGGTGTACTCCGCCGCCGCCGTTGTGCGACGAACGCATCGATTCGTCGATGCGCGCGCTCGGCGACTCGGTCGGAGGCATCGTCACTGCCGGCGCCGACGAGATGACGTGCCAGCGCGCGAATCGTCGGATACTCGAACAGCTCCGTCGTCGGCACGTCGAGCGACAGTTCGTCCTGCAGCAGCGCCTGCACCTGCCGAATGCGGAACGAATCGCCGCCGATATCGAAAAAGTTGTCGTGCACGTCGACGTGCTCGAGGTGAAGCGTGCGGCACCATGCCGACTGCAGCGCCCCTTCGAGCGCCGCCGCGGAGAGCGAGTGGCCGGTAGACACGGCAGCCGTCTGGTCTGGTAAACGAGTGGAGCGCCCGATCAGGCGATCGGCACCGTGCGGGCGCCGTCGAGATCCGCGGCGAGCGAGAACAGCAACAGGTCGGTGGCGCTGTTGATGAACAGGTGGCCGCCGGGCAACATGCGCACGTCGATCCGCCCCGTCGTCTCCAGGCGCCACGCGTCCAGCTGTGCCGCGCTCACCTCGGGGTCGTCGAGCCCCCCGAAAACGGTGAGCGGGAGGCGCAGCGGCGCCATCCGCTCGTACACGTACGTGTCGAGCATCTCGAAGTCGGCGCGAAGGATCGGCACCATCGTCCGCATCAGCTCGGCGTTCGAGAGCGCCTCTGCGGGCGTGCCGTCCAAACGGCGCAGCTCCGCCAGGAACTCGTCCGCGGGCAGATCGAACTTCGTCGTTTCGCGATCCATCGCCTGCGGACCGCGGCACCCGGACACGAACAGATGGATGGGTGGCGGGGCCGCCAGGGCCGTCAGGCGACGCGTCACCTCGAACCCGAGCACCCCCCCCAGGCTATGGCCGAAGATCGCGTAGGGCAGGTCGAGAGAGCCGCGCAGCACGGCGGCGATCGCATCGGCCAGTTCCGGCAGCCGCCGCCACGGCGGCTCGGACAGCCGCGTCGATCGCCCCGGCAGCTCGATGGCGCAGACCTCCACGCGGCGCGGCAGCCGTTTGGACCATCCGGAAAACACCCCGGCGCCGCCACCGGCATACGGAAAGCAGAACAACCGCAGCGACACCTGCGGCCCGCCGCCGAATCGCTTGATCCAGCGCGCGCCGGACTTGTCGGTGGCCGCGGTCACTTCGATTCCGTCCGCCTTTCGAGGTGACCGAAACCGCGCAGCGTCGCCAGGTCGATGTCGGCGACGCACGTGACGGGAACAGAATCGAGCGTCAGCGTTCCCGCCAGTCGCACGGTTCCTGTCTCACTCGCGAGACTCGCACGGCTGACGTCCAGAGCCGCGGCTTCCAACGCGACGCGCAGCTCCGTCCCGCCGCGCGTGTCAGGAAACAGGAGATGCACGTAGCCTCGATCGAGCCGCTCCTTGAAGGCCGCGACCGACGCTTGCGGGTAGACGCGCACTGCGACCGGGTGTTGCCCTGTACACAAGCGGTCCACGAGCGGCTCGGCCGCGTCGGGAAGACCGGACGGCTCGCTATCCGTGTCCGGCTCGGCCGCCTGGGACTCAGCCATGCGCTTGCGCAGGCTGAGTGGCCGCATGTCGGTCCACACGCGCTCGATGTGGGCGAGACAGTCGGCTTTCGTCCCGGTCTTCCCGGCATCCAGCCAGCCGAGCGGCAGCTTACGATCCACGGGCCAGATGGAATACTGCTCCTCGTGGTTCATCACCGCCCGGTAGAGCGTCGTGTCTTCCGCATCGGGATCCCAGCTCATGGCGTTCTCCTAAGCCGACACCGCGAGCGCTGCGCTCTCGCGGCTGTCGCTGGTAAGGAAGTAGTACATCGTGCGCAGGCCGGTAAATTCGGCCACTCCCGAATCGAGCGCAGCAACCCGGCCGACGTCGCCGCCGTGGCTCGGCACGAGGGCCAGGAGCCGCGGCTGCCCGGCACCCCCGCGTGCCACGACGCGCACCGTTCGGGCGGCGGCGTCGGCGACGATCGTGACGGCCGTCCTGCCGAGAGAGGCGTCGAGCGATCTCGTCGCGGCAGCCGCGGCCGACACCTCCGGCGTCGATCCGGTCTCCGACCACTCGCGCAGCACCTGGTCCGTCACGATCCGGGTGTTGTGCGTGCCTTCGAAGACGATGGTGATGACATCGCCCGCCTTCGTCTCCAGCCACTGCAGCCAGCTGTCGATCCGCTGCCTCTCGAACGCCTCCAGTACGGCCGCGGGCATCGTCGTGATCGAGTTCCTGATCGTGACCGCCAGCTCCCACCGCTTCGTGGACAGCAGGTAGGTCAGCAGCACTTCCGGCGGCAGCTTCGGCGGCTTCCCGTAAATCGCGCTCCAGTCGAATCTCATCTCCGGGCACAACGGGCTTGTGCCGTCGTCACAGTGGAGATCCCTGGCGCGTACGCGTGCCGTCGCCAGCGTCGTCTTCATGTTTTCGTAGTGGAAATTCACCGGCCCGTGCTGAATACCCGCGCGATCCACCGTGATACGGCGGCGCTGCTGCGCCTCCGACCGCATCGGGTAGTGGCGCAGGTTGAACAACGCCGGGTAGCGGCTCCCTTCGGCCCGGTTGTGATTGAACCACCGGATGTTGGTCGCCGAGGCGCGCCACGACCGAATCTTGGGCGGACCGTGCTTGGCCATCGAATAGTGGCGGACGCGCTGACAGGGAGAGACCACCGTCGCGTCGTCGGCATCCGTGTGCCAATAGACGAAATCGTTGAACTCGATCCAGGAATGCGGCGAGGTGGCCACTTCCTCGAGCCAGCGGCAATAGGGCCGCCCGCGGGTCGGCCCCTCGAGCAGCTCGTCCTGGTCGGGCCACGAAATCCAGTGGTAGCGCGGCACGTACTCCGCGATCAGGTGCTTGGACATCAGCGGATAGAGGTCATAGAAATCGACGCTGCGGCTGATGTCGGTCATCTCGACGAGGTGGTGCCGCATACGCCGGAGCACGTCGGCAGTCTCGTCGGTGGAACCGTGGTTCCATACGACGACGTCATGCTCGTTCTCGAGCAGATGCTCGATCGCGTCGGGCAGGATGTCGCCGTCGTTGTAGCAGAGCAGCACACCGAGCATGCGAAGCTTCGACATCGTCACTGGCCGCCGGCGCCGAGCCTGGGTTGGCCGTTCCCTTCTCGCAGTGCCGTGACGTGCGCCATCACCACGGCCTCGCGGTTCACAATGTGCGCGGGCATCTTGTTTGCCGACGCCCGGTAATCCTCGAACGTCAAGCCGACGTAGCGCGCCACGCACGCCTCGTAGGCACAGTCGAGTGCCGTGGAGCGCGCATCCAGGCCACTGACGAGGCACAGGCCCGTCGGAGGCGTTGGAATGATCGTCATCGTGAGATCGGGCCGCTCCTGACGAAGACAGAGGGTCAGTTTCCACACGTCGCCGCTGTAGAAATCCGTCGTCCGGACGCGCTGCGAAGTGTCACTGTCGAGCGGCAGGCAGTCGTGCAGCACGATCACCGACCGCGGCCCGGCAAACCGCTCGAGATGCACGAAATCCAGCAGCGCCTGCTCGAACAGATGCAGGCCGTCGATAAACGCCAGATCGAAGTGTCCGGCACCAAGCTCGGTCGGCAGGTCGCGACCCGCGAAGAACTCGTCGCTCGTCATCGTGAACAGCCGCGTGCCGGCAGGGAGAGGCTGGTTCGGTGTCGGCGCCGGATCGATGCCGATGATGCGCGTGCCCGGCTGCGCCGCGACGAGCGAGTCGCCGTTGAAGACGCCGATTTCAACGTAGGTCGCCGGCCTCAACGCGCGGTGAACCCAGGCGAGGACCTCCGTGTACCCGGCACCCGGCAGCGCCCGGCGGGCGTGCACGATGTGACCGAGCCGCGTCGCGTCGAAACCGAGCGCGGCGGCACGCGCGAGCCGTGACGGACCGGGAATATCGTTCATTGGATTCACGCGGCGATCAGACCGCGGTATCGACGCGGGCCTCTGCCGCGACCTCGACCTGTACGTGCGGCGGGAAGGGTTGCCATGTGCATGCCGCCGCGTGCAGAAGCACACGCCCGTCACTGTTCGCGTCGCCAGCGAAGCCGGCGCTCCGGAAGACGTCGAACATCGGCTGGTTCCGCTCCGTCGGCACGAATTCCGCCTGGATCCGCACGCCAGCCGCCGCGGCCTGATTCATCACGTGGCGCAACAGCACCGAGGTCACACCTCGCGACATGACCCGACAGGACATCAGCAGGAGCTTGACGGTCCACACCGTGGCGCCGCACTCGACCAGGCACAGACCGATCTTCCCGTAGGGACCGAATCGGTCGGTGAGACCGGCCAGCAGCAGCAGGTGATCCGGCGACCGGCGGAAGCCTTCGAGACGAATGCGTGAATAGCGAGTACCAGTTGAGTTCAACTGGTGCGTGCGTAAGATCAATTCCTCGGCGCGCTCCAGGTCGTCCCCACCGGCGAGCCAAATCGAAAAGCGAAGCTGCAGCGTCGCCAGGTACTCCTCGCTCGTACCGGAGAATTCACGTTCCAGCTCCTTGCGCTTCGCTTCCGCCACGTACATTCTCCGGCGTCCGCGCGCATCCTCGGTCACGAACCGCGGGCTCAGCTTGGGCATGCCGGCCATCGACGGGACGTCGGCGGCGTCGAGGCAATGGACCTGCGGGAGCGCGAACGCGACCTCGTCTCGTTCGAAGGGCTGGTCGTCCACGAACGCAACCGCATCGAGCGAGACGTTGAGCAACTCGGCGATTTTCCGAACCGAGGCGGATTTCGAACCCCAGTTGATCTGCGCGAAGACGAAGTATCGATCGATCCCGAATTCCGCGAGCTTCGCCTGCGCCGCCGCCGGGTCGTTCCGGCTGGCAATGGAATTGACGATGCCGCGGCGGTCGAGCGTGGCGAGGATCTCTTCGATTCCAGGCCGCAACTGCACCGGATCGCCTTCGAGAAGGACCCCCTGCCAGACGGTATCGTCAAGGTCCCAGACGACGCATTTGATCGGCTGATCGCGCGGATCTTCGTCGCACACCGCTTTCACGAGCGACTTCATCTCGTCAACGAGCGCCTGATGGCCGTCGCCTTCGGCCGGCGATGACGCGACGGGTGGCGCCGGTCGGCGGCCCGCCGATCTGGCGGCCGTCGCAGATGTGGCACGCACGGTTTGGAGGAACGCCTCGAGAACGGTGTCCATCGGATCCCGATCACCGCCCTCGCCGCCTGCGAACGGCAAACCTGCCAGCAGTTCAAACGCCGGGAAATACGCGACGTCGTCTCGCGCCTCGAGCTCGACCATCGCCGGGCGCAGCACGTCATACGCTGCGGTCCCCGCATGAGCCGCACCCGGCTCGCCCGGTGAGATCGTCAGAATCATCCGCGCCTGCGGATTGCGGACGTGCAGCTCGGTGAGAAACGAGGTCAGGTCGGAGACGACGTCCGCCACCGACGGCTCGATGTACTGGTACCTGGATTCCCAGCCGGGCCCGAGCACGGTATCGGGGCTTACGGGGTACGCGGCACCGTCCGCTCGCGATGTCCAGAACCCGGCATCGCGCAGGGTGACGACGAGCACGTCCACCTGCTCGAACACGCGCAGCGCGGCGGCCAGGTGCTGTCGACGCTCGAGCACGAGCTCGCGCAGCGTCGCGAATCCTCCCGGCTGAATCGTCGGCCGGAACGTGTCAAGGTATCCGTCGCCGCCCTGCCAGACGTCATCCACCGGTTCGAACCGTCCGTCCGCGCGCCGCAGCAGTTGCAGGAGCTGCCGTGATGTATAGAAATCACCGTACCGGGCGGAGTAAACGCCGTAGCCGGCGCCCCGCGCCACCGATCGCGGCAGCAGCGGATGGGCGCTCTCGGCAACGACGTACGTGAACCCCTGCTGCCGCAGGAACGGTGCGAGCCGACGCGCGACGTTGCTTCCGAACGACGCGACGACGGTGCTCGGCAGCACCTGAAAGGGCCATGGCCTGATCGCCTCGGTGCTCATGCGAGCTCCAGGATGTGATGCAGTACGACCCTGCCGTAGGCCTCGTTGGCGTGCATCGGATCTTTGTAGTACTCAGGGCGCAGGAATCCCTCGTCGTCGGCGACGGCACCGGGATTCCGCACGAACGCGATGTCGTTCTCGCTGCAAAACTCGCTGAGCAGATCCGTGTGCACGCGCCACAGCTTGTAGCGCATGTAGCGCGGCGCCACGGTCGCGCCGCGGCGATAAATCGGCAGTAAGCGCAGATCCGGCGCCATCCGCGCCTGTTCGCCGCTCACCGGCGGCGGCTCCAGGTGGTACAGCCGTCCGGACGTGGCGGCGCGCAACAGCCGCATCAGCTGCAGGTACTCCTCCGTGATGTCACGCATCGCGGCGCGCACGCTGTGATACGGGATGATTTCCGAGCGCCGCTCGAGCGGCAGATCCGGGGCCGCGGGCAGCACGAAATCAAAGGCCCGCGCATGCGTCAGCAGTCCGACGTGGTGCGTGGAGCCGCCGATCATCGAGAAAACCGGCGCCCCGTTCAGCTGCTCCGTCACCGCCTCGCACAACGTCGTCTCGCCGTTGCGAACCACCGTAGGTGTCTTCAGCGCCCAGAAATCGACCACCGTCACGGGTGCACCGTCGTGGGCCGCGGCCTCCGACACGGTGCGCACGTGGCTGTGGCCGATGACGAAGGCACGCGCGGAGGAATCACCCATCGGCGTTCAGATGGCGACGGGATAGTAGTGTTCTGGCGGTCCCGTCGGCGCGAACAGCCACGACTCGCTCGCCCAGCGCGTTCGCGTCATGCCTGAACGTATTCCTGTGCGATGCAGGAAAAGCTGGTCGAACAGGATGGCGTCGCCGGCGGCAAATCGAGGCGCCGCGACGCCCTTCTCCCCCGCGGCTGTGTCGACCATCGCGGGTGCAACGGACCAACGGAACTTCGCGCCTGGGGTACCGGTTTCGACCAGGCTCGTCAGGCGCCGGGGGACGAAATCGAGACCGGGCGAGTCGACGCCGCAGTCCGACAGCGCGACCCAGACGTTGACCGCGCGAATATGCGCACCGAGGAACGCGCCATCCTGATGCCAATCCGTTCCGCTGGTCGGCGGAACCCGCCGCAGCGCCGCTTTCTGCGCCGACAGCATCGGACGCTCGCCGAGGTACTCGGCCACCGTGCTGATCACCCCCCGGCGCTCGAACACCTCCAGCAGCTCGAACAGCATTCGCGGTGAGTCGCAGGTGAGGATTCCGCCGCCGCGATGACCGAGCAGCCGGGCACGATGGAGATGCTCGTTGCCCCGCTTCACACGGAGCGGCGCGTACCACGGCGTCTGTCGCGCCGCTGCGCCCGCGAGGGTGGCAGCGGTCACCGCGTCGAACACCCGATCGATATTGGATG
This sequence comes from Vicinamibacterales bacterium, assembly GCA_050742535.1. GTDB lineage: Bacteria > Acidobacteriota > Vicinamibacteria > Vicinamibacterales > UBA2999 > Gp6-AA40. Next base: position 28,703 of record JBOGIQ010000031.1, read on the forward strand.
CCAGCTGCTGCGCCTCGGCCGGCGGAACCAGTCCGCGCACGATGAGGCACCCGTGATGCTGGATGCCGGCGCCGAGCGTCGCCGCACGGAATCCGTCCGTCGTCACCTCCGGCGCCGGGAACGTGCATCCGACAAAGAGATCGGGGAGCTGGGGCGGCCAGCCTGCTGGTCCTGCGTGCGCGGCCGCGTCGCCGAGTTGATGTCGCCAGCGCACCAGCCACCGCTCGATTTCGACGTCACGCGTGCGCCGGTTCGCCTCGGTCGCAAGGGCGATCGCAGCCGCGAGGCTGCCGCTCCTCGCCAACGCCAGCGCCTCGGCGCGCGCCTGCATCGCGGCAGCGTCGGCAATGGGAGATCCGCCGGAAACGGCAGACGCCGCTGAT
>JBOGIQ010000032.1:0-29072 GCA_050742535.1 Vicinamibacterales bacterium
GCCAATCCACCTCACACATCGTGAGTTCGAGATCCTGCGATATCTGGCGGAGCGTCGGGACCGTGTCGTCCACCGCGACGAGCTGCTACGCGAAGTCTGGGGCATTGTTGATGGGTCCACGACTCGCTCTGTCGACTTTGCGATTTCACGGCTGCGCAGAAAAATCGAGCCGAAACCACCGGAGCCGCGGTTCCTGCGCACCGTCCATGGGGATGGCTACTCGCTGACAGTGGACCGCGATAAATAGAGCCCGAACCCGAACCGCAACAAACTGCGACATCCGTCTCCGTCAAGTCCCGATACTTTTTCTTTCACGCCGTGGCCGTGCTCCGTCTCTGCCAGCAGCGCGTATTTGCGGGAGCATGTTGTGACGAGTCGATTTCGAGTTGTATTGACCATAGGGGTCATCGCCTCCGTCGGCGGATGGCTGTGGGCATCGGTCCGCGTGCATGGGCAGCAGCCGCAGCGCGCCCCCGTGGCGGCTGAACGCTATCTCACGGGCGTCGTGCAGGGTCCGAAGGGACCCGAAGCGGGCGTGTGGGTCATCGCCGAAACGAAGGACCTGCCAACGAATTTCATCAAGATCGTCGTCACTGACGACCAAGGGCGGTTCATGGTCCCTGAGCTGCCGAACGCCTCTTATCACGTATGGGTGCGCGGGTACGGGCTGGTCGATTCGAAGCCGATCCAGACGAAGCCGACCGCGACGGCGATGATGCTGCGCGTGAACGCTGCTGTCACCCCGCAGGAAGCCGCCAGAGTCTATCCCGGCGACTACTGGCTGTCGATGCTCGAGATCCCCTCGGAAAAGGAGTTCCCCGGCACGGGTCCGCAGGGCAACGGTGTGTCGCCGAATATGCAGTCGCAGGCGCAGTGGATGCACGCGCTCAAATCGAACTGCAACTTCTGCCACCAGCTGGGCAACCCCATCACGCGCGATCTCACGCACGTGTTCAAGGGCAAGCCGGAGCTGAAGACGCATGAAGAGGCGTGGGAATGGCGCCTCGGCGTCGGCGTCCGCGGCAGCCAGATGTACGGCGTGCTGAACCAGCAGGGGCAGCAGCGCACGCTGAAAGCGTGGGCGGACTGGTCGCGCGCGATCGAAAAGGGCGCAGTTCCGCCCGCGCCGCCGCGACCGCGCGGCGTCGAGCGCAACGTCGTGCTCACGCTGTGGGACTGGGGCACCGACCACTCGTTCATGCACGACGAGATCACGACGGACCGCAACCGTCCGACCGTGAACGGCGGCGGACCGGTCTACGCCGTGTCAGCGGGACACGGCACCCTCGTCATGCTCGACCCGAAGACGCACACGACCGAGGAGCTCGAAATCCCGACGCGCGAGCCGCGCGAGAAGGTGCCGTCGCGCTTCCCGCGTCCCAACCGCCCGTCGTTCTTCTTCGGCGACACGCACCTCTGGTCGAACCCGCCGTACAACCCCGCGGATCCGCACAACCCGATGCTCGACAGCAAAGGGCGCGTCTGGCTGACGTCGAAGATCCGCGACAACCAGAACCCGGCGTGGTGCACGGACCCGGCCAACCGGTACGCCGCGTGGTTCCCGGTCAAGAGCAGCGGACGCCAGGCGGCGTTCTACCATCCGCGTAACAAGCAGTTCACCACCGTCGATACGTGTTACGCCACGCACCACCTGTATTTCGATACCGACGCCAACGAGACCGTGTACTTCAACGAGCTCTCGGGTCCGCTCGTCGGCTGGATCGACACGAAGGTCTACGACGAGACAACGGACGAGCAGAAGGCCGTCGGCTGGTGCGGTCAGGTCGTTGACACGAATGGCGACGGCCGAATCACGCGGCCGTGGAACCGCGTCGCGCCCGGACAGGTCTCGCTGCTCTACGCCGGTGATACGGCAGGTGACGCGGCCGGCGCCGCGGCCGCGGCACGGGGCGCCGGTGGCCGCGGAGCGGCTGCTCCGACATTCGATTCAACGCTCGATACGCAGGTCGGCTTCAATCTGTACGGCGTGATGCCCAGCCCGGCGGATAATTCGGTGTGGGGTGCGTCGGAAAGCTTCCCGGGATACATCGTGCGCGTTGACCGCGGCAACAATCCGCCGGAGTCATGCATCACCGAGGTGTTCCGCGTGCCCGCGCCAGGTCTCGACCCGCGCGGGATCGACGTGGACAGCAAAGGCGTCGTCTGGACGGCGCTGGCTGCCAGCAGCCACCTCGCGAGCTTCGATCGGCGCAAGTGCAAGGCGCTGACTGGCGCCCGGAGGGTGGACGGCACCGACTGCCCAGAAGGCTGGACGCTGTACATGACGCCGGGTCCGAAGTTCAAAGGCACCGACATCCCGTCCGACTTCCACTATTACAACTGGGTGGACCGTCACAACGTGATGGGTTTCGGCGCCGACACGCCGCTCGCGAACGGCTCGAACTCCGATTCGCTGCTGGTGCTGAATCCGCAGACGCGGCAATGGATCACGCTGCGCGTCCCATATCCGCTCGGCTTCTACTCGCGCGGCATGGACGCGCGTATCGACGACGCGAAGGCCGGGTGGAAAGGCCGCGCGCTGTGGGCCAACTACGGCACGCACTTCGTGTGGCACATCGAAGGCGGCAAGGGCACCAAGGGCAAGATGGTGAAGTTCCAGGTGCGGGACGACCCGCTCGCGCGCTGATCAGCAATCGGCGTCGGAGCATAGGCGGACGTCAAGAACGTGCCAGTCGCGGCGAGCAGGACTCCGGTCGGGGTCGCACCACGGGATTCCAAGGCTACGAAGCGACCGTTCCTGATACGGCAGCGTCCCACGAGGCGCAGGCGGCGAGCAGCCTCCTGTACTTGATCAGCGCGCGGGGTTGGTTCACGGCGAGACACGCGACGACGCGATCGCCGCGCCGGAAGAGCGCCGTAAGCTGTCTGTCGGCAAGCGATCCGTCGACAATCACCATCTCGTCGTGCCGACGTGCGAGACCGATGAACTGGATTTTGCGGTCGTACTGATCCGACCAGAAGTAGGGCACGGACGAGAAGCTGGTAGACGCCCCTGGGCCGGCGAGCGCGTTCTCCGCGGCGTGCACGCCCTGTTCCACTGCGTTGGTCCAATGCTCGATCCGCGGCGAATCGCCGTGCCACCGGTTGGCGACGCGGGCCACATCGCCGGCCGCATACACACCCGGAGCGGCTTGACCGGCGCCGTCGCAGACAATGCCGTTGTCCAGAGTGAGGCCGGCAGGTTCGAGCCACTCCGTATTTGGAGTGACACCGATGCCGACCACGACTAGGTCGGCGCCTATCCGAGAGCCGTCGGAGAGCGCGACCCCGGCGACGCGCGCCTCGCCGATGACGTCGGTTACGGTCACCCCGGTGCGAAGATCCACGCCGTGGTCGCGGTGCATGGCCGCCACCATCTCGCAGAGCGTTGGCGCCAGGATCGGGGAAAGCGGGACGGGAAGCGCCTCGATCACGGTGACGTGCAAGCCGCGAGCGCGGCACGAGGCGGCGACTTCGAGGCCGATGAACCCTGCACCCACGATCGCGACGCGGGGCGCGTTCATCAGTTCCCGCCGCAACGCGATCGCGTCGTCCAGACCGCGCAAGACGAACAAGCCTGCGCGTGGGGCAATGCCGGGGAGGGTCCGGGCGCGCGCACCTGTCGCGATAATCAACCGGTCGTAGTCGGCCCAGGTGCCATCGGCGAGGGTGACGCGCCTCACACGCAGGTCGACCGACGTCGCGGGCACGCCAAGCCGCATGTCGAGCGCGAGCGCGTCGTACCCGTCCTTCCTGTGGAACAAGGCCTGGTCCGGCTCCAAGGTGCCTTGGAGGACCTGCTTCGACAGGGGCGGTCGATCGTAGGGGCGATGTGGCTCGTCGCCGATGATGGTCAGCTGGCCGTCGAATCCCCGGGCGCGCAATGTCTCGGCCGCGCGCAAGCCGGCGAGGGAGGCGCCAACGATCGCGATTCGGCGCAGCATCGGAGGCAGTCACTCTTCGATCGAAATCGCTCCCGTTGGACACTCCCGCACAGCCTTGTCCACTTTCGCACGCAAATCTTGTTCGGGCGTCTCGTTCAGGACGTGCAGTGCGCCGTCGTCGCCAATCTCGAACACCTCCGGCGCCGCCTCCACGCAGAGCCCGTGGAGGTCGCATTGGCTCAAATCTACAACGACCTTCATGACTAGCGTCCTACGGAGTTCGCGGCCGGTTCTTATCCTGTTTCTTCTGTTGTTCTTCTTTCTGTTTGTTGACTCGCTGTTGCTCGTTTTTTGCCTTGTCTTTTTTGCCGCCTTTGTCTCCCATGCCAGCTCCTTCGGGGCGATTGTCACTCGTGACGGTGAGAGTCTACGCGTGACGCGGTGTGAGATGGAGAACTTCGCGACGCCAAAGCGCCTCGCCCGCCAGCTCGGCAACGATTCACCGTGACATTCCTCGGATAAGAGCACAGAGTGGATCCGAGCTTTCCTGACGCCCCTGTCCCATCCCGCGGCAGCCGCCTCACTAAAGCGTCGATCACTCGACGAGTGGAGGCGGCATGTTGGACTATCGGTTTACTGTCGCGGCGCAGCTTTCTCACCGAGAGCCGCTCGCGTATTCGGTCACCCCGAGAACGGTCCCGACGTTCGTGAGCCAGTTCACGAACCCACGACCACCGCAGGAGCAAATCGGACACAGCCATCCGAGCGGAGTATCGTGGCCGTATCGTTGGAGCAGCTCACGCAGGCGCCCTATTTAGGTGGACGTGCGCCGCACATTCTCGGCCCGTGGACCTTTCGGTCCTTGCCCGACGTCAAACTCGACGCTGTCACCCTCGCGCAGATTGTCGAGTCCCTCGCCATACACCGCACTCTGGTGAAAGAAGTACTCCTTCCCTGTATCGTCTTTGATGAACCCAAATCCCTTATCAACTCGTAACGTTCGAATCGTTCCTGTCAACGTCCGCCTCCAATGCTAAACGCGCCGTTGTAGATGATTCTGTGTCTGCCGCTGCACCCAGGTTCCACAGATATCTAGAAAGCGCCGAACAATCACCGCAAACGCTTCAAGCTCAAGCCGTTCTAATCTACCATCTGCCAAGCACTTCAACAGCCGGCCGCGATCTGCCTTCTAAGCCGGGGGTCGCAGGTTCGAGCCCTGCCGGGCGCGCCATCCGCCTCCGCTCGCGATGGCATCCAGCGCGAGGCTTCGGCGAGATGGCGCGAGAGTGCTTTTGCCCCGCCGTAGCGCGGACGCGCGAAGGTGGGCCGGGCGCGCCAACATGAAGGGAGTGCGGCACTACGTCGAAGGACGGTACTTACTTCCTTCCCCGGCGTGTCCGGTTCGAGCTGGGACGTCCGGTTGACCGCCGATCGCGCGAATGCTACGTTCGGCCGTCTATGCCAATGACTCCTGCCGAGTGGCTCGCGGCCTACCGCGACGCATGGCTCCGGCGTGACGCTGATACGGCGGCCGGGCTCTTCACCGCCGACGCGGTGTACGCGGAGCAACCATATCAGGAGCCGTTCGTCGGTCCAGCGGCCGTGCGCGATTACTGGGCGCGCGTCACGGCGACGCAGGCGAACATCGATCTGCGGTACGGCACCCCGATCACCGTCGGCAACCGCACGGCGGTCGAGTGGTGGACGACGCTGGACAACGATGGCGTGGCGGTTACTCTCGCGGGGGCGTTCATCCTCATGTTCGACGACGCCGGTCTCTGCCGCAGTCTCCGCGAATACTGGCAGTTCACTGAGGGCACCCGCGAACCGAAGCCCGGCTGGGGCACGTGACGTCTCGACATCCAGCGACAGGGTCTGTCTATGATTCTGCGGCTCTCACCGCAGTTCTTTCGGTCGCCACACTCCGATCAACGTGCCGCGTGTCGCGGTGTCGAGCGCGGACCATCGTTCGATCGGCAGCGCAATCTGGGCGAGCGCAGCGGTCGGAAGTGGCTCCAACTCCCCGGTCAGCAGCGCGATGAGTTCTTCCAGGCCGGGATTGTGGCCGACGATCATCACGGTGGCGACGCCGTTCCCGACGTCGCTGTGTTCGACGACGCTGCGCAACGCCGCGAGGATTTCCGTCGCGCTCGCGTGATACAGCCTGGGGTCCAGGAGAATCCGTCCCCCGGTCGCGTCGGCCATTGCCTCGGCCGTCCGGCGCGCCCGGACCGCGTCTGAGCTGACGATCAGTTCGGGAGTCAGTCCTTCTTCACGAGCGAGTTGTCCAATCCGGGGCGCATCCTTCTCACCACGCGCGTTGAGCGGCCGCTCGTGATCATCAAGGGCCGGATCATCCCAACTCGATTTGGCGTGTCGCAGAACCAGCAGCGTCTTCATGCCGCAGCGCTCATGGTCTCGGGACCGCGCTGTCACTCCTCGCTGCGATAGGCCTCGACCACCATGAACTCGATCCACGTCTTTCCATCGTCGGACTTCTCCGCTCGCCATGTGAAGTGATTCTCGGAGATGTTCGTGTAAGGGGCGCGCGTATAAGGGTGGGCGGCCACCGGCTCCTTGAAGGCGTAGGTGATCGAACGACCTCCAGGACGAAGCGACCGAGCCACGTTGCCTGCAGCGTCTGCCACTCTTCATCGGCAGCGCGCACCCGCGCTTCGCACCGCCATCTACCGATGAGAAACCCGAATCGGGAGAGCGCTACAGGCGCATCGGGATTGGGCTTACCGAACTCCTGCTCGATCTGCTTCATGGATGATGTCCTCCGATGCGGACACGTCGGCCGGCGCAAATTGCGGTGTAGCTGATTGTGTGTCTGCTGCCTCACCGGCTGGCAACCCCGTTTTGCCCTTAGACATCTTCTTGTCTTGACATGGCGCCCTCGCGGGCACACCATCCGCGCGTCAGAGCCAACCGGTAACACGACTCTTCAGGAGGCCCAGATGCGCGGACTGAGGACCGGAGCGCTCACGCTCCTCGCGATCCTGCTGCCGGCGGTCGTCTTCGCCCAGGCAGCCATTTCCGGTGTGGTGAAAGATTCCTCCGGCGCCGTCTTGCCAGGCGTCACCGTCGAAGCCTCGAGTCCCGCGCTGATCGAGAAAACGCGGTCGACGGTCACCGACGGCAACGGCGCATACCAGATCATCCAACTGCAGCCGGGCATCTATACCGTCACCTTCACCCTGGCCGGGTTCAGCACCTACAAGCGCGAAGGTCTCGAGCTGGGCGGGAACTTCGTTGCGACCGTCACCGCGGAACTGAAGGTCGGCACGTTGGCCGAAACGATCACGGTCTCCGGCGAGACACCTCTCGTCGACGTGCGCAGCTCCAGCGTGCAGAAGGTGGTCACGAAAGAAGTCGTCGACGCGGTGCCAACGGGCCGCCTGGGCATCAACCTCGCCGCGCTGCAGCCCGGCATCATCCTCGGCGCCGGCGGCGGCGTCGGTCAGCCGAACACGAATTCACTGACCTCCCAGGACGTCGGCGGCACGGCCGGCGACACGTTCACCGACCTGTCCATCCACGGCGGAAAGGCGGCGGAGCAGCGGCAGACGATCGGAGGAGTCTCCGCCGCGACGACGATCCGGTTCGGCGAATCGCTGAGCAGCTCGCCAAGCTTTACCGCGATGCAGGAAATGACCGTGAACACGTCCGGTGCCGACGCGTCGCAGGCGGGTGGTGGAGTCCAGATGAACTACGTCCCGCGCGATGGGGGCAATACCTTCAGGGGGCTGCTGTACACCACCTTCGCCAACAACAGCATGCAGGGCCAGAACTACACCACGGGCGTGCGCGACGCGAGCGGCAGTTGCTCGCCGGTCGAGAGCCTGTTCTGCCGCGGGCTGAGAACCCAGCCTGGCGAGCTGAAGGAGACCTACGACTTCAACCCGGGTTACGGCGGCCCGATTCTGAGAGACCGGCTCTGGTTTTTCGGCACAGCGCGATGGACCAAGGCGGAGAACTACGTTCCCAACGAGTATCCAAACACGAACTTTGTTGTCGGCCGAACCAGCCCGACACTGCTGAACGCGACAACGCTCATGTATAACCCCGACCTGAATGCGCCATTGGGCACGACGTATGGCGGCGGCGGGTATTTCTGGGAGCAGACCCTGCGCCTCTCGTGGCAGATGACGAGCAAGGACAAGCTCGGCGTCTACTACAACAACAAGAAGAGGGAGTACACGAACGGCGCCACCAACACATCCCTGGAGTCGCTGGCGACGACGTACTTCTTCCCGTTCTCCGACCAGCTTGTTCAGTATTCGCGCCCGCATACCAATCGCCTGCTGTTGGAAGCCGCGTTCTGGCGTCATCAGGAAACATGGGGCAGCCGCCCCGCCGCGCTCGATCGGGTGGATCCGCTGGCCGTCGGCGTCACCGACAACAACCCGCAGACGCTGGTCCCCGACTACATTCAGTTGATCCAGAACTATCACGGACGTGTCGGCGCAAACTACACGCCGAGCCACAATCCGAACTACCGCGCCAACTTCGCGATGTCGTACGTCACGGGATCGCACTCCTGGAAGACCGGCGTCGACATCAACGGGGCCAATCGAGTGTCGTGGGCGGCGTCGAATATTCCCTACAGCTACGTCGTGAGCACACTCGCCAATAACGGCGTCGGCGTTGGCATTCCGGTGCCGACGACCCTGACGCTGCGCTCCGACGGCTGCACGGATCCGCTCATCCGTCAGGTCAATGGGACGCTGGTGGGCGGCCACACCTCGGTGCAGCCGGGTTGTCCAACACAGGCCCTCAACAAGGTGACAAGCGAAGGCGGGGCCTTCGTACAGGACAAGTGGACGATGGACCGGCTGACGCTCAGCGCGGGCGTCCGCCTCGACTGGTTCTTCTCGGAGAACCCCGCGTTTACCCTGGGACCGTCCTTGTTGACGCCGAACCGGAACATCGAGGTGCCGAAGTTCAGCACCGTCCGGTACAAGGACTGGACGCCCAAGTTCGGTGTCGCCTACGACCTGTTCGGGAACGGCAGGACGGCGCTGAAGGGCAACATCGGACGATATGTCCTCGGACAGGCGCTGGTGTTCGGTCTGTCGGCGCAGCCCGGTTACAACCTTCAGCTCACTTCGTCACGGGCCTGGATCGACAACAACAAGAACTTCATCCCCGATTGCGATTTGAGCAATCCCGCGACGCAGGGCCCGACGCAGACCGGAGCCAATTTCCAGATCGACACGTGCAACGCCCCGGCCGGCGTGAATCTGAATTTCTACGACAACCAGCTGCGTCCGAATCTGGCCGTTCAACCGGACGCGCGCTACGGGTGGGGCAAGCGTCCGTACAGCTGGGAAACGTCAGTCAGCGCGCAGCATGAGTTGAACAGGAACGTGTCTGTCAACGGCGGCGTGTTCTGGCGGTGGTTCGGCAACTTCCTCGTGACCGACAACACGTCGGCGACGGTCAGCAACTTCACACAGTATTCCATTACCCCGTCGTTGATCCCGTCGGCGCCGGCGTCGGCGGGCGGCGAGACGTTGCCGGACGAAATCTACACGTCCGGTTTCTACAACATCAATGCCGGGGTGCCGGTCAATAACCTGCAGGGCCTGTCGAAGACGATGTTCCCCGGCAGCAATGTGTACGACCGGTGGTTCGGCTTCGACGTTGGACTGAGCGCCAGGCTTCCCGATGGCATCATCGTCCAGGGCGGACTGAGCACCGGACATCAGACGACCGATTTCTGCGATGTGCAGGATCCTGCCAAGGCCGGTCAGAATGCCCTCGTCGAGATGCTCGGCACTTCGTCGCTCCAGAGCTGCCACATGGAGCAGAACTGGCTGCCGCAGGTGAAGTTCCTCGGATCGTACGTCGTCCCGAAGATCGACGTGCAGATCGGCGCGGCGTTCCAGAGCATCCCCGGCGTCGGATACTCCGCATCGTACGCGGCACCGAACACGGACCTCGCGCGGCCCGTCGCCAGCGGCGGCCTTGGCAGGCTGCCGACCGGCGGAACGGCGACTCAGACGACAAACGTCCAGATCATGCCCGCGGGAACGGTGTATGGTCCGCGGCTGAATCAGGTCGACCTCCGAATCGGGAAGATCATTCGCGTCGCCAATACCAGGTCGACGCTGGGTGTGGACCTGTTCAACATCCTCAACAACGATACGGTCACGCAGGTCAGCGGGACGTACGCCACCTGGCTCGCGCCTCAGGGCATCATCGCGCCACGGCTGCTGAAGGTTTCGCTGACGTTGGACTTCTAGGTTCGTTGCCCCGGGTTCCTCTGGCCCGCCTTCGTCTGCAGGCGGGCCTTTTCTGTTCGTGCGCCGTCCTCTCCGCGTCTGTTTCGTTCGTCGCCGCCTGTACGGCGCAAAAGCCGTCGCCGGATTCAGCGGCGCAGACGTCCGGCGTCGACCGTGCGACATTGCCGCCGGTCTCTCTACCTGATCTCTCGAAACTGGACCCGGCCGCGCAGCAGCAAATCAACGAACGGTATCGATCGTTGACGTCGCTGATTGCATCGCCAGGTGCGCGACCCGACGCCCTGGCCGAGGCGTACGGATCGATGGCCAACCTGCTGCTGGCCGCCGACCTGTTCGAGGCTGCGGAACCGTTCTACCAGCATGCGCAGTCATTGCAACGCGATCGCTTCAACTGGCCGTATTGCCTTGGCCACATTTACCAGGCGACGGCGCAACCCGACAAAGCCGTCGCTGCCTTCGCGCGCGCGGTGGAACTGCGGCCGAACGACGTCGCCGCGCTCGTCTGGCTCGGCAACCTGCATCTCGACCGCGGCAAACCGGAACTGGCGGAGCCTCTCTTCACGCGCGCCCTTTCCGTACAACCCGGAACGATCGCTGCGATGTACGGACTCGGCCGCACGGCGCTCGCGAAGCAGGAGCACGCGCGCGCCGTCGAATACTTCGAGCGGCTGCTGGCTGCGGATGCGCGCGCATCCGTCGCACACTATCCACTGGCACTGGCGTACCGCGCGCTCGGCGACACCACGAAGGCCGAACAGCATCTTCGCCAGCGCGGCACGACCGAGGTTGGTCCGCCGGACCCGTTGATGGTGGAGCTGCGAGGACTGCTGCAGGGCGCGAGTGCCGAGGAGGCCCGTGGCACGCGGGCATTGAGCGCCCGCGACTTTCCCGCGGCCGTGAAGCATTTCCGTGCGGCCGTGGAACTCGCGCCGGAGAATCCGACTCTGCACCACAAGTTCGGAACCGCACTTTCGCTCACCGGCGACACGACAGGCGCGCTGCAGCAGTTCAAGGAGGCCGTTCGCCTGTCGCCGGCGTTTGCGGAGGCGCATTACAGCCTGGGTGTGCTGCTGGACTCGCAGGGAGAGCTCAGGCCGGCGATCGAGCACCTGTCTGCCGCCGTCCGCCATGGGCCGAGTTACCTCGACGCGCGGCTGCAGCTGGCAGACGCGCTTGCACGCAACGGACAGCTCGATCGTTCGCTGGCGGAGTATCGCCAGGCGCTCGACGCTGATGCACAGTCGGCAGATGCGCGTTTCGGCTACGGACTGGCGTTGGCCCGTCTGGGACGTTATGCGGAGGCGCGAGAGGCGCTCAGCGAAGGCGCCAGGCGGTATCCTGAACAATCGAGATTTGCCGAAATGGTTGCGCGCGTCGATGCTGCGCGGCGACCGCGGCGCTGACCCGTTCTCCTGCTAATTGGCCGCGGCGAGGACAAGCCGGCGTTGCCTGCACTTCTTCAGTTGGGAGTCGGTCGCTCGACGTGATCGATGACGAGAACCTCCATATCCCCCTTGGCGGGGCGCAGCTGCAGTCCAAGCTGATCGTTGAGCGCCCGGGATAGTAGCAACTGGTCGTCGTTCGGATCGGCGGTCACCCGGAGGCTCTGGTCCACATTCCAACTCAAATCGACATCGAACGGGCCGGTCAGCCCGGTACGATCGACCACGACGCGATCGACCGAATTCTGCAGCACGACTGCCAACTGCGCGATAGGGCGACCTCGCAGCGTCAGAGTACGAACTCCATTGATCGTCCGCGATCCGTAGCCGCACGGCTGCACCGGCTGAGGCAGCCCCGCCGGCGCCGCAGCGCCGCCGATTCCCTCCGGCGCTTGACATGGTTCCGCAGCGCGGCGCAGGGCCGGTCCGAAAGAACCGCTACGCGCGACGGAAAGTTCGTAGACGTCGACGCGGCGTGTTTCGATGTGGACGGACAGACGGAATCGCGCTGACAACAAGTGTTGCAGCATCGCGGCCATCTGATCCTGTGTCGCCTCGCCGGACGCACGAGCGTCGACGTCGTACCGCTCGTCGAGCAGCGATGAGGGACCGACGATCTGACCCGGCAGCCGCGAAAAGGCGGAATAAGCCCGGCGGATCAGGGTGAGCAGTTGTGAATTCTTGGCGACGAACCGCCCCCCCGGCAGAAACGACCCCGGCGTGATCTGCATCGTGTCGGCGTTTATCTCCGAAGCGGGGCTCGGCTTGACCGACGCGACCTCGAACCGCAGCGCCGGCCCCGTTGCGCGCTGACCCGCGAGCAACGGACCGACACTGCTGCCAACGATCAGGGCAATGAGCGCGTATCTCATGTACGAGCTGTCACGAACAGCCATCCCACCCACACATACAGCCGCCGCCGCACGAATACGTGCACGACGAGCCGACACAGTTCTTATCACAGCCGGCGCACCACGCCCCCAGCCCCAGGGCATCTTGGCAGGAACGGTCGCATGGGCTGCCGGCACGAACGCTATCCGTGCCCTGAAACAACCACGCCCCCGTCAACACGACTACGTACACGAGCCGTCTACACAGAGCCATCACGATCTCCTCTTGTCACCGTTGATCCGGCTCGTATTTCTGCCACGCGCTGTCGCCCGGCACAAGACGCGATCCGCCGTACGAAACAGACCGCGGGTAGTGGGCTAATGCCGTGGTCCTAGCGCGGGTGGCTTGGCACAGGATTGTGACGGGTTTTGGCGCACTAACGCGGCGGCTTCGCTCGTTGCAGGCGGTCCAGCGCCACCGGATTCTCTAAATTCAGGACGCCAAGGGCCACCTCGGCAGACTGTCTGAGGTTAAGGACTTGCCGTTCGAGTTCTTCGGCATGTCGGTAGATCGCGCCGATTTCACGCTGGCGCTCCAGCTTCAAGAGCGGAACCCGTTGCCGTTTCAGGTCCAAATCTCATCAGCCTGAACAAAGCGAGGACGAAGGCCGGTCATGCGCGCCTCGAACAGTTCCGCACACTTCAGGCCGACCGTCTGGAGCAGGCTCAGGATCGTCGTCTTGTGAATGTCGGTTACGCGACTGATCGCCCGCACACTCATGCCTTCCGTCATCAAGGTAAACACCTTCACTGCGTCATCAAGGCTCGTGGTGTGGGCGCCGAGCGGACCCTGTTGGCGTGGCATCGTGAACCGGGCGCCACAGTCGTTGCACCGAAACCGCTGAGTGTTGGCATTGGTCGTTCCGGCTTTCACGGCAGTTCCGTGCTGGCAGCGAAGGCAGGTCATGTCGGCCCCTTGCGTAAAGGGCGGCAGTGGCCGACAATGCGTCTGAAGCTGGATCGTGCGGCCACAACCGCGCGTTTCAGTCAGGCCGTCTCGGTGTTATCAGCACTGGGACGGCCGTTTTGCTTCTAGGGGTAGTGTCTCAAGGGACCGTGACAGGAGAGGTCACGGCAGGTGAAGTATTTTCAGGACCACGGGACTAGCCCACTACCAGACCGCGCGCATTTCGCGGCTCATGGTGTTCGTCATTGTCCCGCGCCCGACGATGCGTTACTGCTCGAACTGCACGGTGACGAACAGAATAGCGTAGACCGGAACCTTCTGCAGGAGCGTGGGTTTGTACTCCCACTGTTTCACGGCATCGACCGCAGCCGCAGCGAGGGCTGGTGTCGACGGTGTAAACACGACCGTGGCGGCGACTTTCCCGTCGGGCGCGACCACCGCCTGTATTCCAACGGTCTCGTTCAAGGAAACTTCCTTGAACTGTGCCGGTACCACCGGTGGCACGTGCTTCACCAGTTCCGGCGGGAGTTGCGGTGCCCGTTGTTGTCCGGGCTGCGCGCGCGCCGCCAGTCCGGCAAGAGTCGCGAAAACGACTGCGATAACGCCTGCGATCACCGTCCACAGCATTCTTCGCATCATGCGAGTTCTCCCGTGTCAAGTGCCAAACCCCCGCAATATAGCATCCGTGACGAACGCGCGGGAGCCGATTGGTAACGGTGGAAAGGTACGGCAAACCATGCCTGCGAGCCGAGCGCGCGGTGATGCCGTGGCACCGCCGGCCCTGACGGTGTACATTCCCGCTCGGCATGAGCGACTCGCCCAAGCCTGAAGACCTGCCGACGCTTGCCGAGGATATGACCACGGCAGCGGATGCCCCCACATTTGCCCCAGACGGAACGACCATGTCGGATACGGCGGCGACGTTTGCGGAGGCAATGGCGGTCACCGATGCGGCGCGGCCCGCCAGAATCGGCCGCTACCGCATCGTTCGCCTGATCGGCGAAGGCGGCATGGGTGCCGTCTACGAGGCCGAGCAGGATCAGCCTCGCCGCACGGTCGCACTGAAGGTCATCAAGCCGGGACTGGCCGGCCCCGAGCTGCTGCGCCGTTTTGCGCAGGAAGCGCAGGCGCTCGGCCGGCTGCAGCATCCAGGCATCGCGCAGATCTACGACGCGGGGACGGCCGACACCGGCTACGGCTCGCAGCCGTACTTCGCGATGGAGTTCATCCGCGGCGCGTCGCTGCGCGAATACGCCGACAGCCATCATCTGGGCCTCCGCGAGCGGCTCGAGCTGATGGTCAAGATCTGCGAAGCCGTGCACCACGCGCATCAACGCGGCCTCATTCACCGCGACCTCAAGCCCGGCAACATCATCGTCGACGAGACGGGGCAGCCGAAGATGACGGCATGGCGAACGGTAAGGCGGTCAACCCCAACGCGGCCAGCCGCATGAGCCGCGAGCAGGTGGGCGAAGCCCTGCTGCAGCTTTATCGCGACACACGCAACACCGTCCGCGGCGCAGAGTGGGAGCGGAAGCTGCGCAACTGACCGCAACGATCCCTTCCCACCCGGCCGATTGGAGGGCTCTATGCGCACAGGAATGCTGGCCATGGCGTTTGTCGCCGCGGCGGCAGCGATGCCAACCGCGACACCGCCTATCACCGACCTCGAGCGTCAACGCCTCGTCGCCCACATGCAGATGACCGCCAGCTGGCTCGAGGACGAACTGTCCGCCGTGTCGGCGGCGCAAGCGTCGTTTCGCTCGTCGCCCACCTCCTGGACGATCCTGGAAGTACTCGATCATCTCGTGGTTGTTGGCCCGATCTACTGGAACGATTTACAGCGCGCCCGGCCAATGGCGGACGGCCGGGCCGGCAGGATGAACGACATCGACGTGCTGTGGTACGGCGTCGATCGGACCTTCCGTGAGACGGCGCTCAAGAGCGAAGAGCCGGCGCACACACTGAAGGACCTGCCGACGGGGTTGATGGCGTATCGCCGGCAGCACGACAGGCTACTGGAGTACGTGCGGACCACGAAAGATGATCTTCGCAACCGCTTCGTGGAGCGGCAGAACAGCGATGCGTATCAATGGGCCTTGCTGATTTCAACGCACGAACAGCGCCACATTCTCCAGATCCGCGACATCAAGAAACACCCGAAGTATCCGACGCGGTGAACGGCGGCAGAGCAGTTTTCGATTCGGTAGCGAACTCTTCGAACAGAGCGGCGGCCTTCGGCCCGCAGCTCCCGCTGAGCGCGCGGCGATCTCATTGTCCCGCCGCAACTCGCCAGGCAAGCCTCGCCGCGGACGCCCGGTTCGCGGCGTGGAAAATCCGGCTCTTCGGCGTGGCCTGACGACGACGCCGTCGCCTTGAATGATCCGTACGACAGCCTTCAAATCGTGTCGGTAACCAGCTGGCTCGGACGTCAGTGGCAACAGCAGCGGCGTCGGCGCGGCCGTGCCTGCGAGCCGGATTTACCACTTTCGCAGATCACGCCGCTCACAGGGCGCCGCGGCGAGGCTTGCCTGGCGAGTTGCGCCGCCGCCGCGGCGAGCCCGGTGCGGACGAGGCAAGGGCCCCGTGATCAGCGGGGACAATCCCTTCGAGCGGCGCGATCAGCAACGACCGTAAAACGCGCTGCAGGCGCACCACGAGGGTGCGGTGCGGCGCACAGCTCGGTAAAGCTCGGTAGATAAACGTGCCCTTCGCTGCGACAGCCGGAAGCGCGTTTTTCCGCGCCCAGCGAGCGGGATTGTCACCGCTGATCACGGGGCCCTCGCCTAGCGTATATTTCAATGACGGCAGCCGCCGGCGCGACGTCCCCTACGGCCGAATCGAAGCCGCTCTAGGTCTCTCGCCGGGTCAGGTGCAGTCCAAGGGCCAAGGCTGACGTCTGAACGGCCATACCCGCCTCGCTCAGCCGCCGCCACACGGCAAAATTCAAATCGCTTTTGAGCGACCCTGCGGTCTTGAGATGTTCAGTGCTCGCGACCTGCAGGTCGAATCGAAGCGCGCTGAGACCAACTTCGACGAACTCGACGGCTGGCGCGGGGTCGCGAACAAGCCCGGGATGCGCCGTCGCCGCCGCGACCAGCACCTGACGCACCAGTTCGGGATCCGACGCATGCGCGACGTAAAACGACAGGGTGTACGCGGTCAGCTTCCCTGGCCGGCTCCAGTTGGTCACCCGTTCTGAGACAAACTGCGAATTCGGCACGATCACGGCCACGCTGGCATCCGTCACGATCGTCGTCGCCCGCGCACCGATCTCGCGCACCTCGCCGATGGCCCCTCCGATTTCGACGCGATCACCGATGCGGATTGGACGTTCGAAGAGCAGGATGAGGCCGCTGAAGAAATTGCTCGTGATGTTCTGCAGCCCGAATCCGAGTCCGACGCCGATGGCCCCGACCAGCACGTTGAGCGACGTCAGATCGATGCCGGAACTCTGGAGAATGACGAGCGTCCCCAGCGTAATGACGATGTAGCGGACGATCGTCGCCACTGCTTCGCGGACGGCAACGTCGACGCCGCGGCGCGTCAACACGCGGTTCGTCAGCCAGCGGGTGGCTCGACGTGTTCCCCATACCAGCACGGAAATCAGGAAGAGAACGGTGAGCAGTTTGAACGGAGTGACGGCGCTGCCGCCGATCCCGGAGTTCAGAAATGTCCAGGCGCGGCCGAGGAAGGCCTGCATCTGTCTACCGTGCTGTGCCGAAGCCGCCTGCGCCGAGGAAGGTATAGAAGACCCCGACGGTCGATTGCGCGCGCGTCTGGTCCGGCAGCTCGAGGTAGTCGGAACTGCGCCCGGCGCGTTGATAGGTGAGTGCGAGGCCGTGCTTTCCAGCGAGGCGGACGGCGAACCAGGCGTCGCCGACGAAGATCAAATCGCGCTGGACAGTGCCGATCCCGCCGCCGAACCCGCCGATGCCGCTGACGAAGTACTCGCGCGCGGTCAAATCCACGGCGGCGCGGCTGCCGCCGATCAATCGCAGGTTCAACAGTGCCTGCGGAGCAACACCGTAATGGAAGTCGTCGGTCTGGTCCTCTGCAAACGACGCGACGTAGCCTACGCCCGCAAGCGCGGACGTCTGCAGCACGAGCGGCCCGGCCATCGGTGCCTGCAGCGTCGTGCCGAACGAGGCGGCCGTGCTCGAGAAGCGAAAGTCGGCCGGCGAGAAATAGTCGTACGTGCCGTAAAGGCCCCAGATGCCACCGAAGCGTCCCGCGCCGTAGTCGGTCCCGGCAAGCAGGCCGCGCGTCGACAGATGTTCCAGTCCGTCGCCCGAGACGCTGCTCTCGATCCTGAAGTAATCGAACGGGCGCTCATGGCGAGAGCTGGCGTTTCCGGGATACCCGTGGTCCATCGACAACGCGAGACGCGGCTGGTCCACGGCAAGCGAGTATCCGGATGGGGAACGGTCGGACGGAATGGCCGTGACGCCGAACTGCACGCGGATATCCGAGAACGGCACGGCGTCGGATCTGGGCGATCCCGCGGGAGTTCCGACGAGCAGATGATTGATGCCTGTCGGCGGGGACGCCAGCACTGCCGCCAGTTTTCTCCAGGCGCCCGGCCGATCGTCAGCACGGTCCAGGAGGAGACGGGAGATGCGAAAGAGCGGTTCGCCCAGAAACGAGCCGGCGATGCCGCTGGCAATCTGATCGTTGGCGGACGGCGCCGTGGTCTCGCCGGCGATTTCCCAGAGCGCGCTCCCGGCAAACGTATAGACCGCCGATGGCCAGTAGCCCAGGCCGTTCGAACGGGCGATCCCGTGATACATCGCCCCCTGGTAGGGGTGCCCGAACTGATTGACCTGGAACGGATCGTCGTCCACGACCCATGGACCGCGCAGATTGCGACGGATCGACTCCGGCGTCACCCTGAAGGTCTCCGGCTCGAGCAGGAAACTGCCTGCGCGATTGATGCCGACGTCCATCGCGACGATCTCGACTACCGGAAGCACGTAGCTTTTGTGGCCACGATCGCCCTGCTGCAGGGCGGCTTCATCTTGTTGCGGCAGGGAAGTCCGCGTGGCCGCGCGCTGCGCGCACGCGGCGTTCAGTCCGCACGCGAGCACGGTGGCAAGCACCCAGCCGCTGGCCGAGGTCATGGCGGCCGCGGGTGCATCGCGCGTGCCAGTAATTGACGGCTGTGGCGCTCCAGACCTCAGCAGTCGCGAGTCGTCAGGTAGATTCCAGCGCTGCTGAACGTGATGCAAAGCCCCGAGCGGGAACTGCCGAAAAGCTCCTCACAGGGAATCGCTCTCGTTCTTGAAATACACACTCAGAGGAGAGGGGTGATCATGGGGTTCTTGGTACTGTTGATCGTCGCCATCGGGACGACGATGCTCGCCGTCAGTGCAGCGACGGGCATTCTGCACCTCCTCTTTCAGTTCATGGACGTAGGAAGTAGGAGCTCCTCCTCGGTCACCTGACCACACGAACGATCAAAAAAATCTGCGCGTGAGTGCACGAATCTGCTTGACACTCATAGTACGCAGATCTAGAGTTCGCGTCCTGCGCGCGCCGCATAGGCACGAGCCAGTTTCAGTGGTTCGCAAACGCGAGGCAGTCACTGCCGGCGCAGTTGTGAGTCCTTCGCAAGAAGAACACGCAGCGGCCCGGAAGAGACATGAGCGCGGTGGCGAGGACGAAGAACGCAGCGGTTCTCGAACAGTAAGCTGTCGAACACCTCGCCGGTGAAAGATGCGCAAGCGTCGTTCTCCGGCGGATGCAAAGCGGTTTACTGAGCGAGAGTGCGTTGGTCTTCGGAAGGGAAGACGCGAAAGCGCCTGCCGCCAGCGAACGGCAAGTTCTCTGTGGCGCGCGTGGCTATGTACGGCGACTGTCAGAGAGTTCGCGGAACACCGTGCAAATGCCTGGACATTCGACGATCGAAACGATTTAGAATGCGCCCCGGGCTCCCCCACGCATGTCGGCCGAATGGCACTTTCTCGTCACGCTGAACGAGCGACTGCGTCCCCTCCGGGATCCGGTCGAGATCCAGAGCGTCGTCGTCCAGCTGATCGCTGAGCATCTCCAGGCGACGCGGGTCCATTACGCGCAGATCCAGGGCAACGAGTTCGTCATCAGGCGGTCGTCTGAAGCTGCCGACGCCCCGCCATTCCCCGACCGCGGGCCCGTCGCCTTCTTCGGCCAGGCCATCCTCGACACCTGCCGGCGCGGTGAAACCGTGGTCGTCGATGACGCCCGAACCGACCCGCGGTTGGCGGACACAGACCGCGCCCAGCTGATCGCGAGCGGGATGGCGGCGTTCATCGCCGTGTCGCTGACCAAGGGAGGTCAATGGCTCGCGACGTTCTGCGTTCATGCCGCCGCGCGGCACTGGACGAGCGATCAAGTGGCGGTGGTCGAGGTGACCGCTGATCGGCTATGGGGGGCGGGTGAGCGCGTACGCGTAGAGGAGGCCCTGGGCCGGCAGGCATTCCTGCGCCAGCTGAACGACACCATCCGGCCGCTCGAGGACCCCGCGGGCATTCTCAACGAGGCATGCCGGCTGCTGGGCACCAAAATGCACGTCAACCGGGTGGTCTTCGCCGAAATCGATGGCGAGGACTGCACGGTCGTCAGCGATTACGTCGATGGCGTCCCCTCGATGACCGGACGTTTTCCCTGGTCGAAATTCACTGGCAGCCGCACCGCGGACATCCTGCACGGCGGGACGCTGCTCGCCAACGACACGTCCATCGAACCGCACACCGCCTCCGAGCGCGAGGCGCTGCAGACCGGTGGCATCGGCGCGTATCTCTTTTCACTACTGGTCAAGGGCGGGCGGTTCGTCGGGGCTTTCGGCGTGCACAGCCGCGAGCCTCGCGTGTGGACTCCCGAGGAGATCGCGCTGGTGCAGGATGTCGCCGATCGGATCTGGGCGACGCTCGAGCATCGCAAGGCCGAAGCCGATCTCCGCACCAATGAAGAACGGCTGGCGTTTCTTCTTCGGCTCAACGACGCGCTCCGGCCGCTGAGCGACCCCGGGGAGGTGCAGGAGATCGCTGCGCGGTATCTGGGTGAGTACCTTGGTGCCAACCGCGTCAGCTATGTGGAGTTCGATGGCGACCAGTACTCGATTCACCGCGAGTACGCACGCGGTGTCCCGTCGCGCCTCGAGCAAGGACGGGGGCTTTACCTGCGCGATGAGCTGCGTGAGGCCCTGCTGCGCGGCGAGACGCTCGTCGTCAACGACGCGGAGACAGAACCACGAATCAGCGACGACAACCGCGCGGCACTGCGGTCGCGGTACGTCACGGCGTTCGTCTGGGCGTCGCTGCACAAGAGCGGTCGGATAGTCGCCCTCTTGGGCGTCAGTCAAGCCAGGGCGCGCGTCTGGACCGCCGACGAGGTCGCGCTCGTTCGCGACGTTGCCGAACGGACCTGGGACGCCGTCGAGCGCACGCGGGCCGAAGCGCTGCTCCGCGATCAGCAGCACCAGCTCCGCCTCGCGCTCGAAGCATCGGCCGGCGCCTCCTGGACGTGGGTTGCCGCGACCAATCAAGTCACATGGGACGACCGATTTCGTCCGTTGTACGGCTTTGCGCCCGACGAACCGGCATCGCCCGACACGTGGGCCGCGCGCGTGCATGACGACGATCGCCCACGAATGCTCGCCCTGCGCGAGGAGATGTGGACGTCGAAAACGAAGGATTCGTGGGAGAGCACGTACCGGATCGTGCGCCCCGATGGAACGATTGCGTGGATCCAGAGCCGCGGCCGCGTCGATCGAGACGCCAAAGGCGAGGTCACGCGGCTCACCGGCCTCGATCTCGACTTCAACCAGCACCACCACCTGGAGGAGATGCTGCAGGCGCTCCGCGACGAGGAGCACGATCGCACGCTGCGCACGCTGCTCGAGACCGCCGCGCAGGGCATCCTGTCCGTTGATGCCGCCGGTCTGATCGCCACCGCCAACCCTGCGCTCGAGACGATGTTCGGCTGGGGCGCCGGTGAGTTGATCGGCCGCAGCGTCGAAGAGCTGCTGCCGTTGAGATTCCGCGACGCGCACGTGCGGCATCGCATCGGGTATTTTGCTGCGCCGCGTGCCCGTCTGATGGGCGGCGGACTCGATCTCGTCGGCCGTCGGAAGGACGGCTCGACCTTCGCCATCGAAGTCAGCCTGAATCACGTCCAGACGCCGGGCGGCGGACGCACGTTCGCATTCGTGACCGACATCGCCGATCGTCAGGCCGCGCGGCTGGCGCTGCAGGAGCGTACAGCCGAACTGGAATACCGGACGACGCAGCTGCGCCAGATGGCGTCGGATGTGACGCTGGCCGAACAGCATGCGCGCGAGCAGATTGCCAAAACACTGCACGACGGGCTGCAGCAGCAGCTGGTCATCGCCGCGCTGCATCTCGACCAGCAGCTTTCGCGCGATCGCGACGCCGGCACCGCGCCGAACGATCTGGTCGCCGAGGCGAAGCGCCAGCTCGACGAGGCGATCGCCGCCGCCCGGTCGCTGAGCTTCGAGTTGTATCCGCCCGTGCTGCAGCTGGCCGGACTGCCTCCGGCGATGGCGTGGCTGGCGAACTGGATGTACGCCAAGTACAGGCTTCCGGTCCGGGTCACCGCGGACCCGCGCGCCGATTCCGCGCGGAAAGACGTGCGAACGCTTCTCTACGAATCCGTCAGGGAAGTCATTTTCAACGCCGTCAAGCATGCGCAGGCGGATCGGGTCACGTTGGACCTCGCGCTCGACGACGACGACCAGCTGCGCATCACCATTTCGGATGAGGGGATTGGCTTCGACCCAGCACGACTCGACGACCGGTCGAAGTCCGGCCAGGTGGGCTGGGGGCTCTTCAGCATCCGCGAGCGGCTCACATTACTCGGCGGCCGCTGCGAGATCGAGAGCGTGCCCGGCGCGGGAACGCGCGTGCAGCTCGTCGCGCCGCGTGGCAACCCACGACCCTTCATCAGCGGCCCGCCAGTAGCGGCCGTCGCGCCCGCCGGCGGGCCATCCGGGGGCGACAAGGGCCGTGCGTCCGTCGACGCGCTGCGGATTCTCATCGTCGACGATCACCCGACCGTGCGCAGCACGTACCGCGACATCATCAACAAGCAGCCGCAGCTCTCGGTCGTCGGCGATGCGTCGAACGGCATCGAGGCGATCGAGAACGCGCACATGTTGCGGCCCGAGGTCATCCTCATGGACATCGGGATGCCGCACATGGACGGTATCGAAGCGACGGTGCGCATTCGCGCCGAGCTCCCCGAGATCAGGATTCTCGGCCTGTCGATGCAGCCTCGCAGCGCGGCCGCCCAGGCGATCGAGCAGGCCGGGGCGGAGGCTTTTTTCGTCAAGGGCGTCGACACGCAGCGCCTGATCGAGCATCTGCTGGTCGTC
The DNA here is from genome assembly GCA_050742535.1 of Vicinamibacterales bacterium. Classification (GTDB taxonomy): domain Bacteria; phylum Acidobacteriota; class Vicinamibacteria; order Vicinamibacterales; family UBA2999; genus Gp6-AA40. Next base: position 22,745 of record JBOGIQ010000032.1, read on the forward strand.
CACGCGTCGCGCGCCGCCGGGCAGCATTCCTGACTCTTCTGTGAAAGGCCGACCTCAAGGTCGGCCTCTACCGCGCTACGGCACGGGACATGCGAGCACAACCGTGCTGCCGGTACGGGAGGCGAGCCTGACAAGGCTTGCCCCACGATCACGTGACTCGCGTGACCTTACGCATCCCGGATGAACGTGCAGCGAGGAGAGAACGATGAAGGTATTTATCCTTGCGGTCGCGCTGGTTGCTGTTCCGTATGCAGCAAGCGCCGCGGACCCGTTTGTCGGGACCTACAAACTCAACCCCGCAAAATCAGCGACGACAGGTGGACAGACGCCGCCGGACCTGACGCTGACGATCTCCGAGGACGGAAGCAATCTGCGGATTGCGACGTCGGGAAAGACGGCGACGGGCACGCCGATCACGGCCGATGTTCTCGTGCTCCCGAAGGCCGGTGGAACGATAAAGGCGCCGGCGGGAGAGGCCGACTACGACTCGACGGTCGTCAGCAGAAAGGACCCGAACACGATCGATATGCTGGCGTCGCTCAAAGGCAAGGAACGGACGCGTGTAAAGTTGTCGCTCAGCCGCGACGGGAAGACACTTACTCGCTCGTTCACCTCGACGAACGCCCAGGGCCGCCCTGTCTCGGGAACGACGATGTTCGACCGCCAATGATTTTCTAGCAAGTTCATACCTTAAATTCCACACCCGCTCAGGTGTTCGCTGCCAGCGACACCTCGAGCGGCGTTCTGCATCGAAAAATCCCCATATTTCCCCCTCTCCGGGACGGCACGGAATCTGCCGTTCACGTCAGTCGTATCCACGCAATCTGAAAAGAACCAGCTGATGGTCCCACGCGGGAGAAGGCTGAATGTTTGACGGGCGCCTCGATTTGCCTCCTGGCGTCTGCGGCTGACGGCCTTCTCTCGCGTGGGCTCATTTCAGAAGTTCTGAGACACTACAGGAAACCTGCCAAGACCGGTTTGTTTCCGCGCGTCTCCCTGTCGCGGCGGCGCCCCGCAACTACACGCCACGGCGCATCGCGTCACTGCCCGCATCCGGCGCTGACAGGAGGCCGGATTCCTCCCGGCCGAGGTATGAATTCTGCACCTCGCGCGTCACGTGTCCGTGTCTTCGCCGGCGACGACGGCTCCGCGCCAAGCGCTGTCCCGCGAGTTAAACGCGTTTCTCGTGGAGTTTTCTGTCGCTCTGCACAAACACACGATGTATCCGAGCGGCCACCCGTCGCTCGCGCCGGCAGCCGTTCGCGTGACGGAGCGCGCGCTGCGGCTGCTCGAAGACCGGCCGATGCTCGCCTTCGGCGTGGCGCGGCATCAGCTGATCATCGACGGCGTCGCAACGGATCCGGGCCAGCCGGTTCTGCGCCGGCTTGCCGAAGTGCTGCATCAGCACCGGCTCGGCGCGGTGAGCATCCTGCCCGGCATCGAGAGCAGCGAGATCGGCAGCGCGATTCACCTGCTCGCCGTCGAGGCGGGGGAAGGCGTGCGTCCGCTGGGACTCGAACCGGCCGGACGGCTGAATCAGTGGCTTCACGTTCGCCTGCACCCGCTCACGCTCGAACGGCTCGAGCTGGTCGAGGAGGAACCGTCCGCGGCTGTCGATGCGGGTGAGCAACTCCAACATCACGCGGCGCAACTCTGGGTCGGCCTTGCCAACGCAGCGATGGCCGCCGACGCGAGTCTCGGGCACGACGCGCCGGCCACCGATCCGGTCGCCGTCGCCAGGGCCATCGACGATCGCGCCGGGGCCGAGGCCTACGATCAGGTGATCGTCGGCTACCTGCTGCAGATCGCCGACGAGTTGAAGGGCCGGGCAGACGACGGGCAAGGTCCGCTGCGCCGGCGCACGGCGCGCCTCATCGACGCCCTGCAGCCGGAAACGCTGAAGCGCCTGCTCGCGATGGGCGGCGACGTCGCACAACGGCGCGCGTTCGTGCAAGGTGCCACGAGCGGCATGGCGATCGATTCGATCGTCAAGATCGTCAAAGCCGCGGCCGAGGCGAGCCAGCAGACGATCTCTCATGGCCTGCTCCGGATGCTGTCGAAGCTGGCCACGCATGCCGAAGCGGCGGACGAGCACGCCCGGTCGGAGGCCGACACGGAGCTCCGCGAGCAGGTCGATCGCCTGCTGTCGGGATGGGACCTGGAGGATCCCAATCCCAACGACTATTCGAAGACCCTGCAGCGCCTGGCGAGCAGTGCCGGGCCAAAGAGCCGCGGTGAGTACGCCGGCAATTCCGAACACGAAGCGGACCCGCTGCGCCTCATTCAAACAGGGCTCGAGGTCGGAGGCTCCGGACCTCTCGTCGAGCGCGCCATCGATCGCGCCATCGACGCGGCCTTGATCCGCGAGCTGCGGGCGCTGACGTCCACGCCGCCCGCGACCGGGAGCGGGATCGCGGAGCTGATCGAGAGCAAGCTCGGCGGCCCGCGGACGATGGCGGCGCTCGTCACACGTACTCCGGTCGATTTCGACCTCCTCGACATCCTGCTGCCGGTCATCTCGCCGGATGGCTACGAGGTGCTTCTGGACGCGCTGATCGACTCGAGCAGCCGGGCCACGCGCCGACGATTGATCGATCGCCTGGCGCGGACGACCGTGGAGGCAACGCCGCTCATCGCGGCCAGACTCGACGACGAACGGTGGTATGTGCAGCGCAACCTTCTGCTGCTCCTCGAACGCCTCCGGACACTGCCGCCCGACTTCTCGCTGACGCCGTGGATCCAGCATGCCGACGCCCGCGTGCGTTATCAGGCCCTGTCGCTGCAACTGCAGCTGCCGGCGGAACGTGAAGCCGCCGTGCGGGCGGCGCTCGAGGATCACGAGCTCTCGATCATCCGGCTCGGGCTCGTTGCCGCGCTCGAGCGGTGCCCGCCCTCGCTCATCCCGCTGCTGGCGCGGCTGGCCGCGGATGCGAACCTGGCGGAGGAGCTGCGCATCCACGCCGTGCGGGCGCTGGGCAAGTCGCGTCACCCGCACGCGCTGCAGGCCCTGCTGGGCCTCGTCGACGGCGGCAAGTCGATCTTCGGCGGACCGAAGCTGGCGGCGCCCGGCCCGGTCGTTCTCGCCGCACTGCGCACGCTTGCGGACGTCTGGGCCACGCACAAGGAGGCGCAACGCTTCCTGGCGCTGGCGCGGCGATCGTTTACCAAGGAACTGCGAAACGCGGTGCGCGTATGACCGGCGACCCATCCATCTTTCTCCATTCGTTTGCGCAGGCCATCGCCGTGATGGCGCTGTACCCGTCCGGTCACCCGTCGCGCGAACGGACGATCGACGGCGCCTACCAGGCGCTTGCCGCGCTGCCTGTCGGCAGTGTCCGCTCGTTTACGTTCCTCGACGGCGAAGTCATCTACGGCCGGGAACCGCTGCGGGAGCTCAAGGACTGGGACTGGGGCGATCGTCTCGCCGCGGTCGGCATCCAGCGGCTCGAGTTCGAGCGCGACGTGAGCCGCGACGAGTTCGAGGGATTCCTGCAGGAGATCCTCGCGCGCGTGACGCCGTCCGCCACGACCGCCGAGAACCGGCAGATGCGCGCGCTCGGCGTGCGTTTCGGGGCCGTCGGCGTGCAGGGGCAGTCGCACCTGCGCGCGGCAGCATCTCCGCCGGCGGCGCTGGACACGTCGCTGCGGGAGGAAGCGGAAACGCTGCGCTGGATGCAGCAGGAGGTGCAGCTGCACGGGACTATTCCGCTGCTCGAGGCCGAAGCGGTGGTGCGATCGCTGGCGGTGGCGATGCACGGCGATCGCCGCATGGTGTTTCCGCTGCTGCAGCTCAAGGAGTTCGACCAGTACACGACGACCCACTCGCTCAACGTGGCCGTGCTGGCGATGGGGCTCGCCGAGAAGATCGGCTGCAACAAGAAGGAAATCCGCGCCTTCGGCGTTGCCGGGCTGCTGCACGACATCGGCAAGATCCGCATCCCGATCGGCGTGCTGACGAAGCCCGGAAAGCTGACGGAAGAGGAGCGCCGGATGTTCAAGCATCATCCGGCGGACGGCGCGCGGCTGATCCTGGAAAGCGATGAAGCGCTCGACGTCGCCGCGGTCGTCGCCTACGAGCACCACATGATGCTCGACGGCGGCGGCTACCCGACGCCGTACTACGCGCGGCCGACGGCGCTCGCCAGCCGCCTGGTGCACGTGTGCGACGTGTTCGACGCGCTGCGGACACGGCGGCCGTACCGCGACGCGTGGGAGGCCGAGACCGTGCTGGCGTATCTCAAGGAGCGCGCGGGCACGGAATTCGATCCGTCGCTGGTCGAGCCCTTCGTGGAAATGATGCGGCAGAGCGAGACGCAGCTGTCCACGCTTCCCGAGGCCGAACCGGCAGCGCCTCCTCGGCGTGATGACGTAGAAGTGGGACGCTAGACGCGGATCTATTTTGCGTTTTCGTGGGGCGAGCCTTTCAGGCTCGCCTCGCGAACCCGAAGGGTTCGCGCCACAGCCGCAGCGACAGCTCGCGCGGCCCTGGCGTTCGGATGCCGATCCCACGGCAGCCGCCAATCCTCATCCAGTGGAACGACGAGCGACGGCAGATCAGCCGTCACGATCCGTTCGCGCAGCGCGCGGAGCGTGTCGTCCTCAGGGCCGAACTGCGGGACGACCACCAGCGGCGCCGCCCCGCGATCGCGTGCGAGCCGCACGATGGCGTGGAGCGCCTCGCGCGTCACGCCGATTCCCCGTTCCACGGTCGTCTCGCGGCGGAACGGAACCAGCCAGCCGGCCATCGCCGCCAGGCGCGCCTTCCGCACCGCCGGCTGCCAGACCAGCCCGGGCGCCAGGTGGGGGCGATCGGCGTCCAGATTGCGACCGAACAGCTCGGTCATGAAGATCGTCACCACCGCCGCCGGCCGGCGAAAACGCGGCAGCTCGTGCGTCAGGCGCAAATAGATCTGATCGGTGCTGTAGCCGTGAACGGCAAGATTCGCGCTCTCGATTCCGGTCAGCGATTCCACCTGCGCGGGGATGGACTCCTCCCACGTGAGCCCTTCGCCGAACATCACCGATTCGCCGCCGAAGACGATCGCCGGGCCCTCGGCGTTGACCGATTCGCCGGCACGCCTCACGCGGTACCCGGCGGAGTCGACGGCGTACTCGACCGAGCGGCCGCCGATGGACACATGGCCGACCCGGCCGGGAACGAGCACCCACCCGAGCTGCGCATCCTCCTGCCGGCGCGGTTCTTCGTCACGCAGCTGCCACTCGGCCGGCTGCTGGTGCATGCGCCGAACGGCGAACTCAGCCGCGACAACGGCGAGCAGCGCTGCCGCGAGGACCTGCAGCGTCAGGGCCGGTGAACGCGTCAACACGCGCGCCACGCGCCCGCGCGCGAGGACGAGCAGCAGGCCGATTGCCGCGATCCCGATTCGGACCGCCGATTCAATCCACACGTACCAGCGGCGCGGGACGAAGAAGGACGGCAGGAAATGGCGATCGAGCCAGGACTGGTTCGCCAGCAGCGCCGCGCAGACGAGCGCCAGGCCGACGGCCAGCACGAGGCGGGGAAACCACGATCGCACGGGGACGAATGTATGCTAATCCCCGGCGGCGGGGGCCTCCAGTGCTGATGATGTCTGCCAATCGCGCAGCTCCCGTCGATCGTCTGATGCGGCCCCTGCACCGCTGGGTGTGGTCCGACGGCGATCGGCGGCTCCGCAAGCTCCTGACGTTCGCCGAAGTCGAAACCGACGGCGGCCGCGACATCCTCCGTGCCGCCGAAGTCACGTCCGACCCGCTGCTGCGGCGGCTCTATCTCGAACATGCCATCGACGAACTGCGCCACGGCGAGATGTTTCGCGATCGCGGAGCCGCGCTCGTGCGGGCGCGTCGAACGACGCGGCCGGTCCTGCTGGACGGCAATCCGCTGCCGGGCGGCCATGGCCTCGACGACCTGGCGATCGAGGGCGAACCGGACCACCGGCTGCTGGCGTTTCTCCACGTCGCGGAGAAGTCCGCCGCCGGCCGCTTCGCCGTGTATCGCGAGCTCGTCGGCGACGATCCGCCGACGCAGGAAATCTTCGAGAAAATCCTGCGAGACGAGGTGTTTCACATGAACTACACCTACACGCAGCTGACACGTGTGTCGCCCGAGGCGTACCGCCGTCATGTCTGGCACGCGCGCGCGAAGCGGCTGTGGCACCGCTATCTCCGTGCCGCCGCGGCCATCGCCGGCGTGTTCGGCAACACACTGCTCCGGGTGATCTATTTCGTGGCGCTGCCGCCGTTCGTGTGGTTCGCCCGGCGGGCGGAACGGCACGAACCGGCTGGTTTCATTCCGATTGAGCGGACGCGCGGCGCGCGCTCGCCGCGG
>JBOGIQ010000033.1:0-28591 GCA_050742535.1 Vicinamibacterales bacterium
CGAGCCCGGCGGCGAGCGCGCGCGGCCATCCGGCGAGGACGCGCACCGCGCGGTAGTTCCCGCTGGTCACACGATGTGTGATGACTGCCGCGATCGTCGGCGCAAGCGTCGCCAGCGCCGTCCACACCAGCGACGCCTGCAGCAGCACGAGCGGAACGAACACGATCCAGCCGCCCGCGTACGCGAGAAGAAAGAACAGGACGAGTGGACGCTGTCTCACTCGTGAACGACTCGAACGTCCCGAACGATCATCGAACAAACGTAAACGGCATCAGCGCCAGCGGCTCGCCACGGCGGAACAGCCGCACCGGCGCCGACAGGGCGCCAACCGCACGCTGCTCGGCCCCACTGGCCAGCACACTCCAGACGTTCACGCCGCGGCCGAACTGCGCGGTCAATGCCTCGAACACGCTTCGCCGGCGCGGATAGGCGACGAGCTCCACGTCTTCACCGGGTGCAATGCGCGCGCGCTCTTTCGCGATTCGCACCGCGGTGTCGAGGCCGCCCAGTGCGTCCACCAGGCCGTTCTCACGCGCCTGACGCCCGGTCCAGACGCGGCCCTGTGCGACGGCGTCGATCTTTTCAGGTGTGGTCTTGCGCGATTCCGCGGCTTTCTCGACGAAGTTCTCGTAGAAGCCCTGCATCTGATCCTGGATCCGCGTGCGGTGACCGGGCTTGAACGGCTCGAACGGCGAATAGATGTCCGCGTTCGCCCCCGACGTGACCGTCTCTGTCGTCAAGCCAAGCTTGTTGAGCGTGCCGCCGAGCGCAATCTTGCCGAAGTAGACGCCAATCGACCCCGTCAGCGTCGCCGGCTGCGCCACGATGACGTGCGCCGGCATCGAAATGTAATAGCCGCCCGAGGCCGCCAGGTCGGACATCGACGCAATCAGCGGCCGCGATGGCTTCTGGTCGCGCGTGATCATCAGCTCACGCCAGATCACGTCGGAGGCCACCGACGACCCGCCCGGGCTGTCCACGCGCAGGATGATGGCTTTCACGGAATCGTCATCCCGCACTTCGCGGATTTGCTCGACGAGCGTCTCGGACCCGACGGTCGGTCCATTCAGCGGATCGAAGCCGCTCCGTCCAGACGTGATGACGCCAACCGCGTAGATGACGGCAATGCGGGAGCGCGGCCGGAAGCCTACCGATTCCGGGCGAACGCGCGAGTAGTCGCGTCCCTCGATCCGGCGCGTTTCGCGGGAGCCGGACCGCAGCTCCGGCACGCGATCGTCGAGTTGATCCTCGTAGGCAAGCTCGTCGACGAGCCCGTGGCGCAAGGCATCCTCCGGCGTGAACGGCCCCTGGTCGATCAGCCCCCGCACGTCCTGCTCGCTCTTCTTGCGCGCGTCGGCAATCCCGCGGACCAGCTGGTCGTACATCTCGCGGTTGAGCGACTCCGACATCTCCCGGTGGGCGGGCGTGAAGCCCTTCTCCGTGTACTGGTTGACGGCCGTCTTGTACTCGCCGACGTGCAGGAAGTCCGGAACGGCGCCGATCTTGTCGAGCGCGCCGCGCAGGAAGATTTCGTATGACGCCACGCCGGTCAGGTCGAGGGAGCTGGTGGGAAGCAGGTAGACCTTGTCGGCGGCGCTCGCCAGGTAGTACTCCCGATCGCCGCCGTACTCGAGGAAGGCGACGACCGTCTTCTTCGATTTCCTGAAATCGATCACGGCGTCGCGCAGCTCCTGGACCTTCGCCCAGTACGGCAGGGAAAGGGTCGACGGCATCAGCACAACGGTCTTGATACGGGGATCGCGGCGGGCCTTTTCCAGCGCGTTCACGAACGTCCGCACGGTTATGTTCGAGCCTCCGATCAGCCCGAACACGTCGTCGGGAATGATTTCCCCGATCTCGCCGCCCGGCCTGAGGACGAGCGCGGCGGTGGACGGAACCGTCGGACCGCGCGACACGACGAGAAACATCATCGCCAGGCCCGCGATTGACACCACCACCGCCAGGCCAATGAAAACCAGGACGAATCGAACACCACGTTTCACGTCAGCCTCCCTTGGGGGTCATTGTGTCAAATCCCAACGGACGGATCTTGAGGGCAGCCCCATGCGCACCAACAACTTCGTCAGGTAACCGAACAAAACCCGCCCGGGCCTCTGGCGACCGATTCCCAGGAATGCGCAAATAACGGCATCACGTGACGCGGAACGCGGATTGCCAAGGAGACATGACAGCCCCTGCCCTGCCTTTGAGAATCAGGAGCGGCACTGCCATGTTGACGATTTGCGATCGTGGCGTTTCACTTTCAGCGGGTTTTGCGCGGCTTGCCGGGCTTGTTGCCTGCGGGTTGCTTGCAGCGGCGTGCCACGGTGGACTGGATACGCCTGCCGGGCCGAGTGCTCCCGGCGCTGAGGCGCTATCCGCAACGAGCGATGACGAATTCGAAACCGCGGCAGTCGCCTCGACGCGACGTGTCACGTACGAGATGGCTGAAGCCAATCTCTCTGGACACTCTGGAACATGTACCCTCGCAGCCGCACGCCTTGGGTTTCGGCTCAAAGCACAGGGTGCAGGCGGACCAGGCACGGTGATTCGTTTTCACCTGATCCGGGCGGATGGGTTCCGGACCACGGCAATCGTTGACGTGAGTCGGCAGGGCACGTTCCGGACCGACCAGGAGCTCGTCACGACGTTCCCACCGAATGCCGAGGTCCGGTGCGTGCTCCTGAGCATCGACGGCGCGCTGCTCGCGGAAAGCACCACGTTCCACGCGCCGTGATCTGAAGACAGAGAGCCCTTGGCCCTTCTATGATGGGGGGATGCGAAGACTTGGCCTCGCGCTCCTCATCTCCATCGCAACCGCAACCGTAGTCGCACAACAGAACCGGCCTAACCAGTGCGATCCGGATAACGGCGGCCTGACACTGCCGCAGGGCTTCTGCGCGAAAGTGATCGCCGATGTGGCGGCGCCCGCGCGTCACGTTGCGGTGGCGCCGAACGGGGACATCTACAGCGTGCTGGCGGTCGCTGGCGGTCCTCTGGCCCCGCCGCCATCGGGTCCGCCGACACCTGGTGTCGTGGCCCTGCGCGATGCCGACCGGGACGGCAAGTACGAGCAGATTGAGAAGTTCGGACCAGGTCTCCAGGGAACCGGCATTCTGCTGCACAACGGCTATCTCTACGTCGGTGCGGACCAGCGCGTGGTGCGCTTCCGTCTCGACGGCAAATCGCTCGTCCCCACCAGTCAGCCGGAAGTCATCGTCGACGCGCTGCCGCGCGCCAATCCACATTCCGCCAAGTCGATTGCGATTGGTGACGGCAATGCGCTGTATGTCCACGTCGGAGGGCCGACGAACGCCTGCCAGAATCCGGACCGGCGGCCCGGCGCTCCCGGCGAGAACCCGTGCAGCCAGCTCGAATTACACGGCGGTGTCTGGAAGTACGAGGCGGGCAAGGCCGGCCAGAAGCACGAGGCGTCCCGACGGTTTGCGACGGGCATCCGGCACACCGTCGCCATGGCGTGGAATCCGGCGTCGCGGCAGCTGTATGCGGCGCAGAACGGACGCGATCAGCTGGACACCCTGTGGGCGAAGTCCTTCACGGCGCAGGACAATGCCGAGCGCCCTGCCGAGGAGATGCAGCTGCTGAAACAGGGCGCGAACTTCGGCTGGCCGTACTGCTTCTACGATCTGGCGACGAAGAAGCGCCTGCTCGATCCGGAGTACGGCGGCGACGGCAAGTCGGAAGGCGACTGCGCCAAATATGACAAACCGATCGCGACGTTCCCGGCGCACAACGCGCCCGTCGGCATGACGTTCTACACCGGGACGCAGTTCCCGGCGTCCTACCGCAACGGCGCGTTCGTCGTGTTCCACGGATCCTGGAACCGGATGCCGTTTCCGCAAGCCGGCTTCAACATCCGCTTCGTTCCATTCAAGGGTGAGCAGCCGTCCGGCGAGAGTCAGGTCTTTGCGTCCGGGTTCGCCGGCAAGGACGTCGTGAAGATGCCCAACGATGCCGTGTACCGGCCGGTTGGCATCGCGCAGGCACCCGACGGCTCGCTCGTCGTAACGGAGGATGCCAAAGGACGGATATGGCGCATCAGCTATACAGGGTCGCGATAGTCATCGCCGTGATTGCCGCTGCAGCCGCCTGCGCGGCCGAGGAAAACGCCGAGGAGAACATGGGACAGTCGAACATCACGGAACTGATCAGAACCGACGAAACTACTGGCAGCAGTCACGAAGCTGCGGCCGGGAGAACCGTCACGGTGCATTACACCGGCTGGCTCTACGACGAGAGCAAGCCGGATCACAAAGGGAAGAAGTTCGACAGCTCGCGCGATCGCGGTGAACCGTTTGCGTTCCGCCTCGGCCGGGGGCAGGTGATCCGCGGGTGGGACGAAGGGGTCGCGGGCATGAAGGTGGGCGGCCGCCGGACGCTGACGATCCCGCCGGACTACGGCTACGGGGCCCAGGGTGCCGGCGGTGCCATCCCGCCGAACGCGACGTTGATCTTCGACGTGGAGCTGCTCGACGTCAGATAGCCGCGAACTCCTCATCGATCACCTGAACGCCAGTGGCGACGGCGTCGCACGCCGTGGGCGTCAGGTGATCGTCGTTCCGTTCACGATTCCCGGCGAACAGGTGCGCGCCCGCGTGGCGGCTGCGCGAAGGATCGTACGGCGGCGGCGTCGAGGAGATCCTGCGGCAATCCCCACATCGAGTCGTTCCTCGCTGCCCGCATTTCGGGCACGCGCTCGATCGTGGGGCGAACCCTGTCGGGTTCGCCGGCGGTTGTGGCGGCTGTACCTGGCAGCACATCGCCTATCCGGAGCAGCTGCGTCTCAAATCCGAGTTGGTCACGCGACTGCTGCGCGAGGCGGTTCCTCAGGCGCCGGCGGCCCTGCCAACGTCGACGGCGGCGCAGATCGACTCGCCATGGGGACACCGGCAGAAGGTGCATTTCGTGTTTGGCCCCGGGCCCCGGGGGTCGCTGGCGATGGGACATTACGCGCGCGGCACCCGGCACGTGATTCCCGTCACCGCCTGTCCAGTGCACGACGAGCGCGGCAATGCCCTCGCCTTCCGGTTCCGTGATGCGCTGGACACCGTGGCACACACCTCGCTGAAGCCACGCGAAGGCGGGTCAGGTCCGCGTGATCGCGTCATGAAGGGCCTTGCCGTCAGAGTCGCCGGGAACACGCCGGAGGTCATGGCCACACTTATCCTGACCGGCCCGGCAGACCGGCGCCTCCGCAACGTGACCCGTCAGGTGTTCGAACAGGACGGCGCGACCACATCCGTCCACGTCAACCTTCATCCGCGCGGCGACGCGTACATCCTCGGGCGGGACACACAGCGCGTCGCCGGCGCCGATCGGCTCCGCGAAGAGGTCGCCGGGCTCTCGGTCCTCGTTTCGCCCACCGCGTTCTTCCAGACGAACGTGCGAGCCGCCGACATCCTTGTCCGCCTGGTCGTCGATGCGGTTCCCCATGCCTCGACCGTGCTCGATCTGTACGCGGGTACGGGACTGTTCGCGCTTCCCCTCGCCCGCGCCGGCAGGCGGGTGATGGCGGTCGAAGAAAGCCGCGACGCGGTTCAGGACGGCGAGGCGAGCCGCCGCCTGAATGGCATCAGCGCGGACCAGTGCCAGTTCGTCGCCCGTCGTGTCGAGGATGCGCTGCACAGGCTGCGACAACGGTTCGACGTGGTGATCCTCGATCCGCCGCGCGCGGGGTGTTCGGCGCAGGTCATCCAGGGAGTCTTCAGCGGCCTCAAACCACCGCTGGCGGTCTACATCTCCTGTAACCCGGAAGCGCTGGCCCGGGATGCTCGAGAGATTGCGCGACGCGGTTATGAGATCGCGTCCGTGCAGCCTGTGGACATGTTTCCGCACACGGCGCACGTGGAAACGGTCGCCGTCCTGCGTCGCCGCCGGACAGTAGAATGACGAGATAGGAGATAGGAGATAGGAGGAAGGAGGAAGGAGATCGCCGATGAGGGTTCGAACACGTCTCGCATTGTCGACTGCCTGCTGTGTGATCGCGGCCGCGGTCCCCGCCGCCGCGCCGCAACAGCCGGCGCCGAATCCCGCACAGGCGAAGTATCCCTACCCCGTCGTGCGCGACATGCGCGGCGTCGTCCCGCCCGGCCCGAAGCCGCTGCCGTCGCCGCCGCTCGGCGACGGGCCGTGGAGCTTCCAGACGACCGAAGCCAACATCCGCGTCTCTGTTGTCACGAAGGGCTTTTCGAATCCGTACGGGCTCGCCGTTCTTCCGGATGGCACGTTCCTCATCACCGAGCGTGCCGGCGCACTGCGCGTCGTCCGCAACGGCATCATCGACCCGAAACCGGTGCCCGGCGTGCCGCAGGTCATTTATCGCGGAACGGAAGCGGGACTGATGGACATCATCCTGCACCCGAACTACGCGCAGAACCGGTGGGTCTACTTCACCTACCACAAGCCGATCGGGAACAACCTCGCCAGCAATGCCGTCGGCCGCGCGGTGTGGAACGGCGAGGCGCTGACCGACGTGAAGGAGATTTTCCTGTCGGACGATGTCGACACCGAGGTCAGCCGGATTACGTTCGGCCGTGACGGGATGCTCTACATGACGATCGGCGGCCCGGGCACGGGTCCGCCCGCGAGCCTCGATCGCCCGCAGCACGGCAACGACTACGCCGGCAAGCTCATTCGCATGCGCGACGACGGTTCGCTGCCGCCCGACAACCCGTTCGCGGGCAAGAAGGATTACAAGCCGTACATCTACGCTCTGGGGTTCCGCAATCAGCTTGGGCTGACCACCAATCCGTACAACGGCGAGATCTGGGCGGCGGAGCAGGGACCGAACGGCGGCGATGAGGTCAACGTGATCCTGGCCGGGCGGAACTACGGATGGCCGTTTGCCAGCTACGGGCGCGACTACCTCGGTCCGCGGTTCAACGCCGCGCACGCCGCTCGCGGCTTCGAGGAGCCGGTCGTCTATTGGGTGCCGTCGATCGCCGTGTCGGGAATGACGTTCTACAACGGCGACCGCTTCCCGAACTGGCGCCGCAACCTGTTCGTCGGCGGCATGCGCGAAGGCGAGATGTCGCCAACCGGCCAGCTGCAGCGCATCGTGTTCAACGACCAGTGGCAGGAGCTGCGGCGCGAATCGCTGCTGCGGGATCTGCACCAGCGGATTCGCGACGTGCGTCAAGGGCCGGACGGGTTGCTGTACGTCGTGACGGAAGAAACGCAGGCGGCGCTGCTGCGGATTGAGCCAATGTAAAAACGATGCCGTGCAATTCCCGCTGCGGCGGTGAAATAGCGCGCGAACACCTTATAGGGTGTCTGGTTCTATCGTCCCGATTCACGTCTCAGCAAACGCGCGCGTGAGCAGCTCGGATACGCCGAGGGTGTCGGCCGATCGGCGGAGGTAGCCGCGATCGAGCGCCGGTCCCTGGACTCGAATGATGCCGACGATGTCGCGCCACTGGCGTTCCGACGTGGCGCCGCCGTTGTGGTACCAGCGAAGCTTGTGCAACAGCACATCTTCAGGGGTGTAGATGTACAGGACGTCAGTAGCCGACGGCGGCGAGAACGGGACACGGCGGCGGAGAACCTCCTCATCGATGGGCGTTCCGCCGGCGACGAAAAGGTCCACTTTCATGGCGGTGTCGAGGTGGATGATGTTGACGCTCAGCCGCTCGCTGGCAGCGCGCCTGAGGCGTTCCGCCGGCACGTAGAAGCGGGCCGACAGACCGTCGAGCAGCGCATCGACGTGCTCGGGTCGAAGGTCGACGGAGATGTCAGCGTCCTGCGTGGAACGCGGCTCACCTGCCACACTGCTGGCCAGCGATCCGCCAACGGCATAGCGAAGGCCCAGCGCCTCGAGCACGCGTGCGACGTCGGCGACGACCGTCCAGGGGTTGGCGTCGTCCACGACGCGACTACTCCCGCAGGTCGGCTGCGTCCGGGAAGGCCTGCATGGCCAGATCGCGTCCGAGTCGCAGTATCGCGAGTCGCAGGAATTGTTCGCGTGCGGTAGCGCCAGGATATCGACGCCGGACGCCCTCTGTCGCGGCCTCGTGTACGCCGCGGCACAAACCAGCGACAAGCACCGCCTTCTCGTCACGCGACATCCGCTGCCACAGCGCAACCTGGCGTGCCTCGATATCGAGCGGAGTGTCGTCGGCGAGGGGCGTCCGGCCAGGAGAGGTCACTGGAAGATTATGGCGCAGTCGAACGTACGATGGCGGGACGATAGGAATCATTAGCCGGGGTTGCGCGCGCCTCGTTGACGGAATGCTGCGTATGCGGCCCCCACCCTCTCGTCAGCACAGCGGTGCTCTATCAGCCGCGCGACGGGTTCGCTGACGACACAACGTCCTTCGTCATGAACACTCGATCGAAGCCGTGCTCCATTCGCCGCTCGCCCACCACAAATCCGCACCGACGGTAGTACTCCACCAGTGCATCAAGTGCGGCGTTTGTATACAGACTCAGCTGTCGAACCTTCTGAATGCGAGCTCGTTCCTCGGCAAACGCCAGCAGGGCAGTCCCGATGCCCTGTCTCTGCTGCGCAAGACGAACCGCGACGGAAGAAACTTCTAACGTCGCCGTTTGCAAACGGAGCAGCATTACGGCAAGGAGAGCCCCGCCAGACTCAGCGACAAACAGCTCCCCGCGCTCGACAGCGGGGGAAAAATCCGTCGTCATGGATGCTGGCTCTCTACCGATCCTTGAAACGTATGGGGAGTACGCCTCACGAACAATTTGATAGACCTCTGGTAGATCATCCATCCGTCCAACGCGTATCGTCAGGTCCACAGTTGCTGCATTCCGCGGCGCCACACCCACGCTCTATAGTCCCCCGGCTATCTCTTCTGCGGCCTCGCGTAGGCGCCGCGCCTTCGGTGGCAAGCCGCGCACTACGGACAAACCTTGATACCGATCGAACAGCCATTCTGAGCAAAGCGCCGCCGAAGTGGATCGGCCTTATCTACATCACACTTGCAAGCAGCAGGACCACGCTCAGCGCTCCTGCGGCCTGCCACGCGAGCTCGGTCCGCTTCCGGACGACCAGGACACCGAGGCACAGGACGAGAGCGGCCGCCATGAGTGCCTGCTTGTAGAGATCCTCGAACGTCTCCACCGGTTCGGCGTTCGCCGCGCGAGCGCGGAGCCGATCGACAATTCGGAAGGCGATAGTGCGGTCGGATTCCTCGCCGATTTCAAAGTACTCGCCGCCGCCGGCCACGGCGATCTGCAGCAGCGACCTGCGGTCCAGCGTCGAACGGATTCTCGGCGGCGGCCGTGAACCGTCCAGCGCCAGTGGCTCGGGGATCATGCCTCCGACAGCAGTCCCGACACCGACGACGAAGACCGGCACCTTGCGATCCTTGGCGGTCTGCAGCGCGCGGGCAACGTCGCCGGTCCACGACTGGCCGTCGGAGACGACGAGGAACGCTTTCGGATTGCCGCTCTTGCCGAACAGCTCCTGATCCTTCTCGATCAGGTTCAGCCCCCACCGGATGCCTTCCTCGATGTTGGTGTCCCACGTGGTGAGGTTCTCGAGGGCAAACGGCGAGTGGTCGCCGAGGTGGTCGAGAAAGAAAAAGAGCGAGTTCGGGTCGCGGGTCAGCCGCACCTGCGGGGCGGCCAGCTGGGCGAACAGCGCCAGTGCGACGCGATCGCCGCGCCAGCTCAACGCCTCGGCAAACGTCCGCAGGAACGCGACCGAACGCCGCCATCGATCCGGCCGCACGTCGGCCACATACATCGACGCCGATGCGTCCTGCAGGATGACGATGTCGGCGCTGGCACGGCGCGAGAGGGCGATGCGCGCCTGTGGCTTGGCGATGGCGACGATGAGCAGCGCGGAGGCGACGAGCGCCGCAAGCCAGAACGTAAGGTCGCCGGCGAAGTTATAGCGCTCGCGTACGGGAAGCACACGTGCCGCGGCCAGGCGGCGCGCGTCGGCGCGCCGCCGAACGACCCGCCAGCACCACAGCATCGCCAGGGCGACGGGAACCGTCAGCAGCCACAGCAGCGCCGGCGACTCGAACCGGAACGTCTCGAGCGTAACCTTCGGAATCACCCCTTGCGTGCCTTTTCGCTCGCCTTCCCCGCGTCGCCGCCTTCGGGCGCTTTCTCTTCTCCCTGCAGCGGCACGTAGATCTGGAAGCCTTTGGTCGTCGTCGCCTCCGACGGGGCACCACTCTCCCCGAGGTCCATACCCTGCTCGGGCTGTTCCGAGGGCGGCCGGCGGCCCTTGGCAATCTCGTCACGGAGACGCACGACGTACTCGTAGTTGTACGCGGCTTCCTCATGCCAGACGTTGTTCTTGAGGACGGTCATGTAGCCGTTGGCAACCTCGTTCAGCACCTGGATTGCGGCATTTCGCTCGGTGACGCCCGTGAGGCCGTTCCGGAACGCCGCGTTCGCGACGACGAGCTGGAGCTCGACGTTGGATTCGTCAACGGCTGCGACCGGTTCCGCCTGCGCCGGCAGGACCGCCGCGTAGTCGCCCTGCCAGTACTGGAGCGCCGCTTCCCGCGCGCGAACTTCCCTGACGGTGCCCTCGCCGACCTTCGGCACCCACTGCGCGTAGCGGAGGTAGCCCTGTGCATCGTTGAGGCTGGCGCGTGCCAGCGCGTATTGCTGCGTCGACGATCGCTCCTGTGCGTCGGCCAGCGATCGCTCGAGGCGCGACGCGGTGAGGGCCACGACACCGGCCGCGAAGAAGACGGCGGCGGCAACGAGATAGGCGGTCACACTCTTCACGAGTTCCTCCAGTTTTCTCTGGCCTTAACCACGAAGACCTCGAAGGGATCGAAGAGCACGAAACCAAAACATGTGACGAGTTCTCCTTCGTGGCCCTTCGACTCTTCGTGTCCTTCGTGGTTTACGGGAACGTACGGAACACCCCAAAGCTCAATTTCAACAACGCCGCGGTCAGCCACAACGCGGTGGCCACGAGCGCGTATCCGGCATAGCGCGGCCGCTGCACGCTGTACTCACGCACGTCGATCCGGCCCGGCGACAGGCGGTCGATCTCGCGCAGCGTGCGGCGCATCGATTCCTCGTCGTACACCGCGTAGAAGCGTCCGCCGGTGCGCTCGACGGTCGGCCGCCAGATCTTGTCCTGCACCACTTCGCCTTCGCGGCGGTTGTAGGCGGTGCGCACCATGTGCACCGGGATCTTCCAGGTGCGCGCCTCGGCGATGAGGTTTTCCACCGGCCGGCCCTTCGGCTGCAGATCCGAGTCGCGGCCGTCCGTGAAGACGACCATCAGATTGCCGGACGCGTTGATGAACGAAAACGTCTTGAACAGCTTCGTCGCCTGCTCGATCCCCTCGACGATCGTGGTGCCCCAGTCGCTGAACCGGCCCCACTCGCGCGGGTCGCTCACCAGCCGGATGCTGAGGAGGATGTTCTCGTAATCCGTCGTGAAGGGGGTGACGACGTACGCCTGGTTGCCGAACTGGATCAACGCCACGAGATCGCGATACGGTCCGTTCATCCGCCGCTTGATGAACTCCTCCGCGCCCGCAGTCGCCGTGAAGAACGTGGCCTCTCCCTGCGTCTTCATGCTCTCGGTCTTGAACTGCATCACCATGCTCGTGGATGCATCGACGAGCAGCGCAATGCGGCGGCCAGGATAGGACACCTCCTCGCGCGTGAAGCCGGTGTGCGGATCGGCCAGCGCGACGCCGAAAAACGGCAGGCCAGCGACGAACAGCAGCAAGGGCAGGTGCCGTGCCAGCGCGAGCGGCGAGCGTCGCATCTCCGGCAGCAGCGCCGGCAGCGTCACATGGGTCCGCCCGGCGCGCGTGCCGAGCATCGCGCGGACGAAGAGCACGAGCACGGCAATCGCCGCGAGCACGACGAACACCAGCAACGCGGTCCGCACGTCCGCAAACTGCAGATCGCGCCAGCGCGTCCGCAGCCATTCGTCGAACGTGTTCCGCAGCGCGATGACGAAGGCCTCGGTCATAGGCAAATTCAGAATGCTGCCGATCCCGCGCGCGTCGGCATGGACGGAACGGCCGCCCCGCGAGCGGCGCCAAACGGAATCAGCGAGCGGAGCCAGAGGCGGCGCACCGGAGCGGCCGCATTGTCGACGGCCGTGCTGAGGGCAACCGTGTCGGCCTCCCCGGCGCGTCCATATACCGCCGTGCTGAAGAGCTGCAGCGCCTCGAGCATCGGCTGCAGGGTCTCCCGCGACGCTGCCCGGCTGCTGGTTTCGATCGCGGCCATGAGCGCCGCTGGAGTCGTGGCGGCCGACAGGAGCACGCGTTTGCGCCGCAGCAGTCCGGATCGCACCTCGATCTGCCCGACGCGGCCGGAGGCGCCGTTCGTCACGTGCCGCTGCGCCACACGGCGGCCGAGCGCGACCGCCCCGGCGATCCGGAGCGCGGCAACGGCCTGGGACATCAGCGCGGGCGTCCACCCGTCGCGCGCGGCGGTGCTGCGGGCGCTGCGCAGCGCGGCCATCGCGCCGCGCAGCACGGTGGCGGCAGGAAGCGGACGAACAACCTTCGCGTCGCGCACGCGGAACCGACCGGCAAGCCGTACCAGCGCCAGAGCGGCCAGCACACCCGCAAACGCGAAGGCGATCGACGCAGCCACGATCTCGGCCGTGGCGCGGTTGCGCCGCGATTCGACGTTGGCGAACGTCTGGCCCGACGCATCGCGGATATCAGCGGCGCTGCGCGGGACGATCGACAGCACCCGCATCGGCAGCGGCGGCAGGACGTAAGTCTGATCGCGTCCGTCCGAGCTCCCGGTCGTACCCGCAGCCTGCTGATTGTAGGTGACCGTCAGCGACGGGATGTTGACGTCCTGGCCGAAGAAGCCTTCGCTCAGCAGGCGCATCGCGTACTCGTACTGGATATACCGCCACGGCGGCACGACGACATCCTCGTGGCGGTTGCCGGCCACGGCCTCGAACGGTGTCAGCGAAATCGCACCCGGCTCGAGCTGATTGACGGCCGGCACGACCTTGATGTTCGCCGTTTCGATGACGCCGCAGGTCAACACCAGGGTGAAGCGCTCGCCGACGCGAATGGCGCTGCGATCCGCTTTCCACCAGCAGCGGATTGGATCGGATTCGACCTCTCCGGGCCGGGGCGCGCGCTTCGTCTGCGCATACGTGGGCACCGCGCCGAGGAGGACGGCCACGAAGGCAACGCAGAATCGTTGTCGCATGCGTGTTGGGGTCTGGGATTTGGGTTTTGGGATTTGGGATTT
The DNA here is from genome assembly GCA_050742535.1 of Vicinamibacterales bacterium. Lineage (GTDB taxonomy): Bacteria > Acidobacteriota > Vicinamibacteria > Vicinamibacterales > UBA2999 > Gp6-AA40. The sequence continues at coordinate 13,198 of JBOGIQ010000033.1, forward strand.
CATCTACATCTTCCGTAGCCGCCGCTCGGCGGTGAATTCCACGAGCGCGGTTTCCATCTGCCACCGATCCAGGCCGACGCGGACGACGTCGAGCCCTGATGCGCGCGCGAGCGCCTCGATCCGGTCCTGCCACGCACCGACGCGGTCCGCGAGCCGCCGCAGCTCGCGCCGCGACAGCACGCGTGTCCGGCCGCTCTCGATGTCGTACGCCTCCACCCACCCGTCCGACACGGCGGGCAGTTGATAGGCGAAACGCACATCGGCAATCAGCAGAAACACGTCGTGCACCGCGTTCAGCAGCGCCAGATCCTTCACGAGGCGCTCCGCGTCCGGAAACAGAAAGTCCGAAATCACCGGGACCAGCGACGCTTTCCGCAGCTGGCTCTCGATGGCGACGATGATGTCGCGGCGCTCCTCGTCCGGATCGATCGTCCGGCGATTCTGATAGAGGTCAAGGCAGTACAGCAGGTGCGAGCGGCCGATTCGCGGGCGCGCCGACGCGAGCTGCTGGAACTGATCGTTGAAGGTGACCAGGCCGAACAGGTCCTGGAAGAACATCGCCGACAGCCCGGCCGCCGCAACCGCCCGCGCGATGGCGGCGGCGATCGGCACCCCGTGCACGCCGCAGCGCGTGGAGAGCGAGGCGTCGGCCACCGCCACGATGGTGGCATTGCTGTCCTGCTCGAAGTCGCGGGTGATCATCGGGCTGAAGTTCGTCATCGACGACTGCGCCCAGTCGATCGACGACATCCGATCCCCGGGCTCCCAGTCGCGCACGCCGACGAAGTTGAAGCCGCTCCCCTTGAACACGCTGGCGTGGTCGCCGAGCGTGAACTCCTTCATCCGCTTGATGATGAACAGTTCGATTTCCGCGATCTCGCGGAGGTTGACGAGCGGTTCCTCGGCTGACGCCGTGGTCATGGCACCGGCACGCGATCGACGATGTCGTCGACCACCATTTCAACGGTGACGCCATGGCTGGCGGCGTGGGGTCCGAGCCAGACACGGTGGCTGAGGATGTAGCGCGCGAGATCCTGCACGTCCTCCGGATAGACCTCGGCACGGCGGTGCATCAACAGCGCCCACACTTTGACCAGCCGGCCCCAGACGATCGTCGCGCGCGGCGAGGCGCCGAGATCGACGCACTTCTCGACCAGCTCGGACGGCGACCGATGGTGCCATTCACTTTCGGCGCTGTAGGGCCGTGTCGCGCCCACCAGGCGCCGGATGTACTTGGCGAGTGACTCGTGGAGGAACACCTCGCGTGTGATCACCGACCGCAGCTCGATGATCCGTTCTTTCGGGATGAGCGGCTTGAGCCGCACCTGCTTGAAGTCGAAGCTCACCAGCTTCTCTTCCTCCGACGGGGGCAGGTAGGCGATGTTGATCATGATCGCGAAGCGATCCGTCGCCGCTTCCGACAGCGGAAACGTCCCCTGCCCCAGCTCCACCGGGTTCATCGTCGCAATGGCAAAGCTGAACGGCGCCAGCTCGTAGGTCGTCTTGCCGACGGTGACCGTGCGGTCCTGCAGTCCTTCCAGAAACGCGCTCTGCGATTTGAGCGGGATGCGGTTGATCTCGTCGAGGAGGATGACCTCTGCCGAGGCCAACGGGCCAAACTCGGTGATGAACTCGCCCGTCGCCGGGTTAATCATCTGGAAGCCGACGATTTCCGTCGGCTGCAGATCGGCGCGGCCCTGCAGGCGCGCGAACTTGGCGTTGCTGATGGCCGCGAGGATGACGCCGAAGAACGTCTTGCCCACGCCGGGGACGCCGCGGAGCAGCAGATTGCCGGCGTTGACCTGCCGCTTCTGATCCTTGTCGTAGGTCGTCGGAATCTCCGACAGCAGCACGACGTTGGCGAGCGCTTTTTCCGTCTCGTACCCGACTAATGCGTTTCCCGCTTCGGCAACGATGGCTTCGTGCAGATCGATCGATTCCTGGAGCTCCGGATGCATGAACCGTGAATCATACCTGATGGGTTCGAAGGCTTCCGCTGACCCGTAGCTTCCGCCTGAAGGCGGAAGCCATGAGTGTGGTACCGTGCCGCCGCGCCCTATGGTCTCGACGACGAACCATCCGCACGCGACCGGCTCCGTCCGTACGGTTGCCTTTGCCAGCCTGATTGGAACCACCATCGAGTGGTACGACTTCTTCCTCTACGGCACAGCGGCGGCGCTCGTCTTCAATCGCCTGTTTTTCCCAACCTCCGATCCGCTCACCGGTACGCTGTATTCCTTCGGCACTTACGCGGTTGGATTCGTCGCGCGTCCGTTCGGCGGCATCGTCATCGGCCACTACGGCGACCGGATCGGCCGCAAGTCGATGCTCGTGCTCACGCTGGTCGTGATGGGCGTCGCGACCTTTCTCATCGGCCTGCTGCCGACCTATGAGCAGATTGGTCCGTGGGCGGCGGTCGCCCTTGTCCTGCTGCGGGTGGCGCAGGGGTTCGGCGTCGGCGGCGAGTGGGGCGGCGCCGTGCTCATGGCCGTCGAGCACGCGCCGCGCACTGCCCGCGGCTTCTACGGCAGCTGGCCGCAGGTCGGCGTCCCTGCCGGCCTCCTCTTGTCCACGGCCGTGTTCACCGCGTTCTCCCGGCTGCCCGAGGATCAGTTCCTGGCGTGGGGATGGCGGGTGCCGTTCCTGCTCAGCATCGTCCTCGTCGGCATCGGCCTGGTCATCCGGCTGCGGATCCTCGAGACGCCCGCATTCCTGCGAATCAAGACGCAGGCGGGTGCGGCGCGGCAGCCGATCCTCGAGGTACTTCAACGCTACCCGAAGCAGGTGCTGCTCGCGATGGGGGCACGATTCGCGGAAAACGGCGCGTTCTACATCTTCAGCGTCTTCGTGCTGACCTACGCGACGCAGCGCGCCAACGTTGATCGCCAGCTCGTCCTGAACGGCATCCTCCTCGGATCGGCGGTTGAACTCGCCGCGATTCCGTTTTTCGGCGCGCTGTCGGATCGAATCGGACGACGGCCGGTCTACCTGTTCGGGGCGGTGATGACCGCCGTCATCGCGTATCCGCTGTTCCTCGCGCTCGATCGGGGAGCGGCAACGCCCATTGCGCTGGCCTTGATTGCCGCATTCACGCTCTCGCATGGCGCCATGTACGCGCCGCAGGCGGCGTTCATGTCCGAGTTGTTCGACGCGCGGGTGCGTTACAGCGGCGCGTCGCTGGGCGCACAGCTGGCCTCGGTATTCGCCGGCGGGCTGGCGCCCTTCGTCGGCACCAGCCTGCTTCAAGCCGGCTATGGCCGCGGCGCCGTGACGCTTTATGTCGTCGGCCTGGCCCTGGTGACGGTCGTCGCGGTACTGGCCGCCAGCGAGACCCACCGCTCGGAGGTCGATTAAGATCGCCAGCCACCCATGGAAGTGATGCGAGCGGCAGTCCTCGAGAGCGCCCCGGGCGGATTGCACATCGAGGAGATTCCAATTCCGGAACCCGGCCGGGGAGAGATTCTCGTCCGCGTCGCCGCGTGCGGTGTCTGCCACACCGACCTGCACGTGATGAAGGCGGAAGTGGCGTTTCCGACGCCGGCGGTGATGGGCCACGAAATCACCGGCACGGTGGCGGCGCTTGGTCCGGGCGTTACGGGCCCGGCGGTCGGAACCGATGTCGCCTGCGCGTTCATCATGCCGTGCGGCTTCTGCGCGGCGTGCGGCGCCGGACGCGACGACCTCTGTGACAACTTCTTCGCGATGAACAGGCTGAAGGGAACGCTGTACGACGGCACGTCCCGTCTGCGGCGCAAAAACGGCTCCCCCCTGGCGATGTATTCGATGGCCGGCCTGGCAGAGTACTCCGTGGTCCCGGCCACCGACGTTTTCCCCGTCGCCCCGGGGCTGCCGCTGGCCGAATCGTCCGTGCTCGGCTGCGCGATCTTCACGGCCTATGGCGCGGTGAGGCACGCCGCGGAACTGCGCGGCGGCGAACGCATCGCCGTGGTCGCGGCCGGAGGCGTCGGGATCAACATCGTCCAGATCGCACGCGCGTTCGGCGCCTCGCAGATCATCGCTGTCGACGTGCGAGCCGATAAGCTCGATGCCGCGAAACGCCTCGGCGCTACCGAGGTCGTCAACGCGCGCGAGGTCGATGCGGTATCACGGGTCCGTGAGCTGACCGGCGGACGCGGCGTCGACGCGGCGTTCGAGGTCCTGGGCCTTCCGCAGACGTTTACTCAGGCGTTCGAAATGATCCGCGACGGCGGACGCATGATCGGCGTCGGCATCGCGCCGGTGAACGCGACGGCAGCCATCGAGATCACGCGGCTGGTGCGGCGGGAACTGCGCATCATCGGTTCCTACGGCGCGCGCACGCGCACGGATATGCCGGAGATCATCCGCCTCGCCGCGCTGGGAATCTTCCGGCCCGAGACAATCGTGACCGAGCGCTTCCCGCTGGCTGAGGCGGATACGGCGTATCAGGCACTCGCGCGCGGCGAGATCATTGGACGCGCCATCGTTGTGCCGTAAATGGTCGGACAAGCCGCGGAGACGCTGAGACGCGGAGGACAATAGACATTCGAACTCAGCGCCTCCGCGACTCCGCGGCCCGTGATCAAAATATGCTGGTAGAAACTGCTCTCAAAAACTACATCGGCGGGACCTGGGAAACCGCGCGCGCGACCGAGTCGATTGCGGTCACCAACCCGGCGACGGGCGAAGTGATCGCTCAGGTGCCCTTGTCGTCGCGTGACGACGTCGCGAATGCGGTGAAAGCGGCGGCCGGCGCGCTGCCGGCGTGGCGCCGCACGCCGGCGGGCGATCGCATCCAGCCGCTGTTCAAGCTCAAGGCCCTGCTCGACGAGACCTTTTCCGACATCGCACGGCTGATCACGCAGGAATGCGGCAAGACCCTCGCCGAGGCCGAAGGCGAGCTGAAGCGCGGAATCGAAAACGTCGAGGTCGCGAGCGGAATTCCGTCGCTGATGATGGGTTCGAACCTCGAGGACATCGCCTCCGGGATCGACGAGCTGATGATCCGTCAGCCGGTCGGCGTCGTCGCCGTCATCACGCCGTTCAATTTCCCCGGGATGATTCCGCTCTGGTTTCTCCCGTATGCGATTGCGTGCGGCAACACGCTCGTGTTGAAGCCGTCCGAAAAGACGCCGCTGACGATGGCCCGTGTCATGGAGCTGGTCGAGAAGGCCGGTGTCCCGAAGGGAGTGGTCAATCTGGTTCACGGCGGCAAGGACGCGGTCGACGCACTGCTCGATCATCCGGAGGTCCGTGCGATCTCGTTCGTCGGCTCGACGCCCGTCGCGCGCTACATCTACAGCCGCGCGGCCGCCAACGGAAAGCGCGTGCAGTGCCAGGGCGGAGCCAAGAACCCGATCGTCGTCCTGCCGGATGCCGACCTCGACATGACCACGAAGATCGTCGCCGACTCGGCGTTCGGATGTGCCGGACAACGTTGCCTGGCGTCGTCGGTCGTCATCACCGTGGCGGATGCAGCACAGCCGTTTACCGAGCGCATCAGCGAAGCGGCCACCTCCCGGAAAGTCGGCTACGGTCTCGAGCCGGGCACCGAGATGGGCCCGGTCATTTCCGGAGACAGCCGGGCGAGGATCGAAGCGCTGATCGCCCAGGGCATCAGCGGCGGCGCGAAGCCGGTCGTGGATGGCCGTAATGCCCGAGTCAGCGGATACGAGCAAGGCCACTTCATCCGCCCGACCGTCCTGGACGACGTCGATCCCGCTGGCGAGCTGGCACGCACCGAGGTGTTCGGACCGGTGCTCAGCATGATGCGCGTGAATTCGGTCGAGGACGCGATCAGTCTGGTCAACCGTTCTGCCTACGGGAATATGGCGTGCCTGTTCACGAGCAGCGGCGCCGCGGCGCGGCAGTTCCGCTACGAGGCGCGCGTGGGCAACGTCGGCATCAACGTCGGCGTGGCCGCCCCCATGGCGTACTTCCCTTTCTCCGGCTGGAAGGAAAGCTTCTTCGGCGACCTCCACGCCCAGGGTCGCGACGCGATTGACTTCTACACGGAGAAGAAGATCGTCGTCGAACGGTGGCCGGCGAACTGGAGCCGCAAGTTCTGATGTGGCAACGCGCCGCAATCGCGGCCGTTGCCGTGGCCGCGGCTGTCGCGTTGTCGATTCCGGCGATCCGTTACTTCAGTAAGGAACCTCCGCCGCTACGGCCGGCCGTTCGCCTGTCGCTCGCGCCGCCGGATGGAACTGAGCTGGGCGGCGGCGACGACGTGCTCGACGCGGCCATTTCTCCCGATCAGCAGGAGCTGGTGTTCGTCGCCAGGTGGGTGCGTCGCAACGCCGCGGGCGACCCGCCAGGGTCAACGCAGCTCTGGCGTCGGCGGTTCGACGCACAGATTGCCGAACCGTTGGCCGGAACCGAGGGCGCAAGCCTTCCTGCCTGGAAGCACACGGGAAATGTCGTCTCGTTTTTCGCCGGAACACGATTGAAGCTGCTGAACCTGAAGACCGGCGCCGTGTCCGATGCCGCGGAGGCTCCGTCCCCTGCCGGCGCCATCTGGCTGCGGGACGGTTCCCTCCTGTTCGTACCTGGCACCGGACCCATCCGCCGATTGCTCGATGGCCGCGTCACCGATGCCACGCGGCTCCGATCGGGTGATGTCGCGCACGCGTTCCCTGCCGCGCCCGTAAACGGCCAGGAGTTCACCTACGTGGCCGTTCGCGGAGATGGACGCCGGGTGGTGCGACTCCGTGCGAGCGAAACCGAAACGGATCTGGGCACGACGTCCACACACGCGGAACTGCTCGATCGGTGGCTGCTGTTCGTCAGGGATGCCACGTTGCTCGTGGACTACCGCGGCGATGATGGCCGGATGGGCGGGCACGATTTCCCGCTCGCGCTCGACGTCGGAGCGACTGAACGCGCTCGCGGCATGTTCGCTGCCTCCGCGGACATGCTCCTGCACGCACCGGCCGGTGAACACCGGCGGCAGATCGGCTGGCTCGATTTGCTCACTGCACGCTCCGGGACCGTGGGAGACGTCGGCGACTTCTGGCAAATCCGCGTTTCGCCCGATGACCGCAGTGTCGCGGTGACAGCGCGGGATCCGCTGCTTGGTTCGCTCGACGTCCTGAACGTTCCGGTCGACGATCAAGCCGCGACGCTGCGGCTGACGACGTCGATCGCCGCCGACAGCGACCCGGTCTGGTCGCCGGATGGCCGGCGGATCGCCGTCCGCTCCATGCAGCGCGGGCGGCCTGAAGTGCTGGTCATGCCGGCGGCGCTTCAAGCCGCGGCGGACAGGCCGGACAGCGCGCCGGCAACCGGCACGACCGGGGATTTGCCCACGGATTGGCGCGCCGGTGAAATGCTGGTGCAACGACGCGCGGCCGCCGGCTGGGATCTCGTGCGCGTGCAGGCGACCGGCACGTCCCGGGTTGTTGCCGACTCTCCCTTCAATGAAACGGATGGCCGCTGGTCACCCGATGGCCGTTGGACGGCTTACGTGTCCGACGAGCCCGGCCGGCCGGAAATCTACGTTCACAACGAACATGGCGATCGTCAACGCATTTCTCAGGGCGGCGGGACCCACCCGCGGTGGGCGCGGGATTCGCGGGCGCTGTTGTTCCTCCGCGAATCAACGCTGATGCGCGCCGAACTGGGGCCGGGGGGCTCTCGGTTCGGGACGCCGCGCCGTCTGGTGAATGTCGGTGGTATTCGCGATTTCGATCTCGCCCACACGCGAACCGACCGCATCTTCACCCTGATGCCCGTGCAACCGGGTCGACGCGAGGCCGTGTCGGTCATTCTGAACTGGCGATCGCTCGCAGAATCGCAGAGGCGCCGGTTGGAGAGCAAGACGCCGCCGAAGTTCTAGGGGTCGTAGTACCAGTCGACGATCGTGTCGCGCGTGCCGTCACGAACCTCGGTCACTTCGTGAAGGACGTCCGCGGGAAACGCGACCAGCAGTCCCGCCTCGGGAGCGACATCAATGGTTCCGTCCGGCAGATGCAGCCGCAGGATGCCGCCCTCGAAGTCACCCTCGGCTCGCGCTGTGCGTGACGCGTTCAGAAAGAGGACGACGGCGGCAGCCCTTCGCGCTGCCGGCGGCCACTGCGGGTCGTCCCCGCGATCCCGATGCGCCCGGTAGAAGCCTCCCGCGGGATACCGGATAAACCCCGCGCCCTCGCGCTCGCCGAGCGAGATTCCCAGAGCCTCCGCCACACGCGCACGGCATGCATCGAGCTTCGCCTCGATGTCGCGAGTGAGGCTCTCGGGCGGTTCGACAAGGCTGGCAACCCTGGCCTCGCTGTCGCGCCGGATGCCGCCGGCGAGAACCTCAGCCGGTTCGACCTCGCCGGCGTCCATACCGCGGCGAATCTCGCTGCATTGAGCTGGACTCAGAAACCCGGAGAGCCTGAATACCTGCATCAATCCTCGGCATTCTCCCGTAATGAAACACCGTCCGCGTCTCAACCGTATATGATGTCGAAGTGATATCACTTCGATATTGGAGGACACGATGATTCGTGAACGGTTGCGCCACGGGTTGCCCGGGATCCCCATTCTGGTCGTCGCGTTTCTCGCGCTGGCAGGCGTTGGCTGGGTGTTCGTGTCGGGCGTCAGCGACCCGGACCCCTCGGCGCCCCGCATACTGACCGCCGTAGGTCTGTTCATCGCCTGGATTTTCCTGATGGGCGGATTCTTCATGGTCGCGCCGAACGAAGCCAACGTGCTCCAGCTGTTCGGCGACTACGTGGGGACGGCCAAGGTCACCGGTCTGCGCTACGCGAACCCGTTCTACAAGAAGCGCAAGCTGTCGCTGCGCGTGCGGAATTTTGAAAGCGGCCAGCTGAAGGTCAACGACCAGGAGGGGAATCCGATCGACATCGCCGCGGTCGTCGTCTGGCGCGTCGTGGAAACGGCGGAGGCGACGTTCGAGGTGGACGACTACGAACACTACGTCCACGTGCAGAGTGAAGCGGCGCTGCGCAATGCCGCGACCAGCTACCCGTACGACTCCCATGAGGAGCAGGTCGTGTCCCTGCGCGGCTCTACCGCTACGGTTGCCGAGCACCTGAAGACCGAGGTCCAGCAGCGCCTGGACAAGGCCGGCGTGGAAGTACTCGAAGCGCGGATCAGCCACCTGGCGTACGCGCAGGAGATCGCATCTGCGATGCTGCAGCGGCAACAGGCCGGCGCCATCATCGCCGCGCGTCAGCGCATCGTCGAGGGCGCCGTCGGCATGGTGGAAATGGCGCTGCAGATGCTGGCGCACAAGGGCATCGTCACACTCGATGAGGAGCGGAAAGCCGCCATGGTCAGCAACCTGCTGGTCGTCCTCTGCGGCTCGAAGGACGCGCAGCCGATCGTCAACACCGGAACGATCCACCAGTAGCTCAGTGGCCGAGCGGAAGCCCTTCCTCCTGCGGATCGACAGCGCCGTGCTCGACGCGGTGCAGCGCTGGGCGAACGACGATCTGCGCAGCCTCAACGCCCAGATCGAGTTCGTCCTGCGCGACGCGCTGCGCCGGGCAGGACGGCTGCCTCGCACGCCCGGCAACGACAACGCATCCGGGCCTGAAAAAACTGACTAAGTGGCCTGGGTTACCTGAGTTGTCTGGGTCGCCTGGGTTGCTACTCAGGCAACGCAGGCTACCCAGCCACCCAGGCCACCTAACGATCGATCCAGATTTGCCGATAATTGCACCGTGCGACCCCTTCTGAAGTGGGCCGGCGGCAAGCGACAGCTGCTCCCCGTGCTCGAGCAGTACTACCCTGAGACCTTTGGCCGTTACCTCGAGCCCTTCGTCGGCAGCGGCGCCGTGTTCTTTCATCTCGCGTCCAACGGCGTCCTCGACAGCCGCACGGTGATTCTTTCCGACGTCAACACCGATCTGATCGGGTGCTACAGCGTCGTGCGCGACAGGACCGAGGCGGTCATCAAGGGGCTGCAGTCGCTCGAGCGGGAACACCGCCGCCACGGCGACGAGTGTTACTACGACGTCCGGGATAACAGATTCAATCCGTCGCGCGCGACGCTGATGGCCGAAAGCGGCGGCGACGGAAAGCTCGCCGCGACGCGCTACTCCCCGGAACTGGCGGCGATGCTGATCTTCCTGAACCGGACAGGGTTCAACGGCCTGTTCCGCCTCAACAGGCTCGGCGAGTTCAACGTCCCCGCCGGCCGCTATCGTGACCCGCGGATCTGTGATCCGGATCACATACGGGCGGTCGCGGCGGTGCTGCGGCGTCCCGGCGTGGCGATCGAACACCGCGGGTTCGAAACGGCGCTGCGCGACGCGGGCGCCGGCGATTTCGTCTACTGCGACCCGCCGTACGCCCCCTTGAGCCGTACGTCCAGCTTTGCGAACTACACGGCCGCCGGCTTCGCGTCGCCCGACCAGCAGCGTCTGATGAACGCCGTGATTCGCGCGTGCCGCCGCGGTGCCCGCGTCGTGGTATCGAATTCCAGCGCGCCGGAGATCGAAACCGCGTATCGGACGCGCGCCGCACGGCAGGCCAGGATCGCGGTTCACCGCGTTCCGGCGCGGCGGGCCATCAACTCGCGCGCCACGAGCCGGGGACCGGTGGATGAGTTGATCATTACCAATGTGCCCGCCGCCCTGGCTTCGGTCAGGCCGCGGATGGTGAAGGCCCCGGGGCCACGGCCTAAGACTGATCCAGTCGAAGCCCGGCGGCCAGTGGCGATCCGGTAGACTGAGACTGCCAGCCGGGGTGGTGGAACGGCAGACACGCCGGTCTTAGGAGCCGGTGGGGCAACCCGTGCAGGTTCAACTCCTGTCCCCGGCACCAGACACCCAGGCCACCTAGGCAATCCAGGCCACCTAGCAACCCATGAAGACCGAATTCACAGACGTCAGCGAGACCAAGAAAACCCTCACGATCGAGATCCCGAGCGACATCGTCGACGCGGAGATCAACAAGGTCGCGAAGGACTACTCGAAGCAGGCCAAGCTGCCCGGCTTCAGGCCCGGAAAGGTTCCGGCGACGATCGTCAAGCAGCGCTTCAAGGACCAGATCCTGCACGACGTGATGCATGGCCTGATTCCTCGTGCGGTCGAGGAGGCGCTGCAGGAGCGCGGCATCGAGCCGGTAGACACCCCCAACATCAAGGACGTCGTGCTCGAAGAGGGCCAGCCGTTGAAATTCACGGCGGCGGTTGAAACCGTTCCCGCGTTCGATCCCGGCGACCTCGGTACGCTGTCGGCAACGCGTCCGTCGGCGGCGGTCACCGACGACGCGGTCGAGCAGATGCTGCAACGGCTGCGCGAACGATCGGCGAAGTTCGAGCCGGTCGAAGGCCGCGCCATCGCCGACGGCGACACCGCCGTCCTGGATATCGATCGCAAGGATGCAGACAGCGAAGCTGACCGTCACGAGAACGTGTCGATCGAAATCGGCGGGCCGGCCAACCCGCCGGGCTTCGACGCCAACCTCGTCGGACTCGGTGCCGGAGACGACAAGACTTTCACGATCCACTTCCCCGCTGACTATGCCGTCAAGGAGATGGCCGACACCGACGTCATTTACTCCGTCAAGGTGAAGGACGTTCGCCGCAAGGTGCTGCCGGAGCTCGACGATGAGTTTGCAAAGGACCTGGGGGCCTTCGACTCGCTGGCGGCGCTGCGCGACAAGATCCGCGCGGATCTCGAAGAGGAGGCACGCGAGAGCGCCACTCGACAGGTGCGCTCCACGATCCTGAAGCAGTTGTCCGACCGGGTCACCTTCGACCTTCCGACGTCCCTTGTCGAGCGAGAGATCGATCGCCGGCTCGAGGAGTTCGCCCGCCAGCTGATGCAGCAGAACGTCGACCCGAGGCAGGCCGGCATCGACTGGGCCCAATTCCGGGAAGCTCAACGGGATCCGGCGCGGGCATCCGTCGCCAGCGCCCTGGCCCTCGACGAGATCGCCCGGCGGGAAAACATTACGGTTGCGGCGGAAGAGGTCGATAAGGAGATTGAACGCTTTGCAGACAGGGCCGGCCGGACGCCGGCGGCGCTGCGCGCGCAGCTGGAGAAGGAAGGGGGCGTGGCGCGGCTGTATGCCGGGTTGCGCCGGGAGAAGGCGGTTGACTTGACGCTGACGCGTGCTACTATCACCGACGAGTAGCCCGCCGAACCCGTTGACGAACAATGATTTGAGCGTGGCTTCCGCCTTCAGGCGGAAGGCAGCAATCAATCACCAATCGCCATTCATCAGTCACAAACGATTCACTAATCGCTAATCACTAATCGTTGATGAACTACTCCCAGCTAGTGCCGATGGTGGTCGAGCAGACCAACCGGGGCGAACGCGCCTACGACATCTATTCGCGGCTGCTGAAGGACAGCATCATCTTCATCGGCACGCCGATCGACGATCAGATCGCCAACTTGGCCATAGCGCAGATGCTGTTCCTGGAGGCGGAAGATCCCGACAAGGACATCATGCTGTACATCAACAGTCCGGGTGGATCGATTACCGCCGGGCTCGCGATCTACGACACGATGCAGTTCATCAAGCCTGACGTGCAGACGATCTGCATCGGCCAGGCGGCGTCGATGGCGGCTGTGCTGCTGGCTGCCGGCGCCAAGGGCAAGCGGTTTTCGCTCCCCAACTCCCGGATCGTCATCCACCAGCCGCTGATGCAGGGGCTGGCCGGCCAGGCGACCGACATCGATATCCATGCGCGTGAAATTCTGCGCATGCGCGAGCGGCTCAACGAAATCCTTGTGACCCACACGGGGCAGACTTTCAAGCGGATTCAGGAAGACACCGAGCGCGATTACATCATGTCGGCGGACCAGGGAAAGGAATACGGGATAATCGATGACGTCATCCGGAAACGGGTGTAAAGTGGAGACAAAACCGGGTTTAATTTTCGCCGGGTCCCTCTCCGAAAATTAAACCCGGTTTCTTTTCAGCATGGTCAAGAAGAACGGCGAGACGGAGATTCTGCGCTGCTCGTTCTGCAATAAGGATCAGAACGACGTCCGCAAGCTGATCGCGGGCCCGACGGTCTTTATCTGCGACGAGTGTGTCGAAGTCTGCAACGACATCATCGCGGACGACAACCGCTTTGAGAATCGTGGGGTCCGTTCGTCGCTGCCCTCTCCGCCCGAGATCAAGAAGTTCCTCGACGAGTACGTCATCGGCCAGGAGCGGACGAAGAAGAAGCTCGCCGTCGCCGTCTACAACCACTACAAGCGGATCGAGATCCAGAAGCAGCCGCGCAGCCGCAACGACGTCGAGTTGACGAAGTCGAACATCCTGCTCATCGGCCCGACCGGCACCGGCAAGACGCTGCTGGCGCAGACGCTCGCCAAGCTGCTCTCCGTGCCGTTCACGATCGTCGACGCGACGACGCTGACCGAAGCCGGCTACGTCGGCGAGGACGTCGAGAACATCATCCTCAAGCTGCTGCAGGCCGCCGGTGGCGACATCGAGAAGTGCCAGCAGGGCATCATCTACATCGACGAAGTCGACAAGATCTGCCGCAAGGACGAAAACCCGTCGATCACCCGGGACGTCTCCGGTGAAGGCGTGCAGCAGGCGCTGTTGAAGATCCTGGAGGGCACCGTCGCCAACGTGCCGCCGCAGGGCGGGCGCAAGCATCCGCACCAGGAGTTCTTCCAGATCGACACGACCAACATTCTCTTCATCTGCGGCGGCGCCTTCGTCGGCCTCGACAAGGTCATCGAGCGCCGCGTCGGCAAGAAGACGCTCGGCTTCAAAGCCGAGGTCAAGTCGGTGCAGAAGCGCGAGGTCGGCACCACGCTCGAGCAGGTCGAACCCGAGGATCTGATCAAGTACGGCCTCATCCCCGAGTTCGTCGGCCGTCTGCCGGTCGTCGGAACGCTCCACGAGCTGGACAAGCCCGCGCTTGTCCAGATCCTGACGCAACCTCGCAACGCGATCACGCGTCAGTACCAGAAGCTGTTCGAGTACGAGAACGTGAAGCTCCGCTTCACCGATGACGCGCTCGAAGCCATCGCCGAGTCGGCACTGTCCCGCAAGATCGGCGCGCGCGGCCTGCGCATGATCATCGAAGACCTGATGCTCGACCTGATGTACTCGGTGCCCGGGCAGAAGAAGCTCCGCGAGGTGGTTGTCACCCGCGAGATCGTCGAAGCCAAGGACAAGTCCATTACACTGATTGAAAAGGCCGGATAGGGATCGGGGGACCGGGGTTCGGGGACCGGAACTGCTTGCTGATCCCCGCTCCCTGATCCCAGGCCCCCAAGGACCCTGATGGAAGTCTACGAAACGCTCCCCATCGTCCCGCTCCGGGACGTTGTCGTCTTCCCGCACATGATGATGCCGTTCGTCATCGGACGGCCCTCGTCCACGCGGGCGCTGGAACATGCCCTGCTGAAGGACAAGCGGATCTTCCTGGCCGCGCAGCACGACGCGTCGGTCGACGATCCCCGTCCCGACGACATCTACACCATGGGCTGCGTCGCCAACGTCGTCCAGAGCCTCAAGCTGCCCGACGGGAACATCAAGGTGCTGGTCGAGGGCGTCGATCGCGCGCGCGCGGTCGAGTGGAAGGAAGACAAGGGCTTCTATCGCGTCGTCGTCAAGGTCCTGCCGAAGCAGAAGGAAGCCTCCGGCGAAGTCGAATCGACGATGGCCCGCGTCGTGTCGCTGTTCGAGCAGTACGTCAAGCTCTCGAACAACCTGCAGTACGACGCGATGATTGCCGCCGTCCGCGTCGACGACCCGGGCAAGCTGGCGGATACCATCGCCGCGCACCTGCTCGTCGGGGTCGACGAGAAGCAGAACCTGCTCGAGATCATCTCCCCGGTCGAACGGCTCAACCGCATTGCCGGCATCCTCGAAATCGAGGTCGACAAGCTCCAGGTCGATCGCCGTATCCAGTCTCGCGTCAAGAAGCAGATGGAGAAGGCGCAGAAGGAGTACTACCTCAACGAGAAGATGAAGGCGATCCAGAAGGAACTGGGCCGCAAGGACGACAAGGGCAACGAGATCGACGAGCTGAAGAAGAAGATCGAACAGGCGAAGATGCCGAAGGACGTCGAGGAGAAGGCCGTCCAGGAGCTGAAGCGCCTCGAGGCGATGCCGCCGATGTCGGCGGAAGCCACGGTCTCACGGAACTATCTCGACTGGCTGATCGCGGTACCCTGGTACAAGAAGAGCCGCGAGAACCGCGACCTGAAGCACGCCGAAGCGGTGCTGCACGAGGATCACTACGGCCTGGAGAAGATCAAGGACCGCATCCTCGAATTCCTCGCCGTCCGCTCGCTGGTCAAGAAGCCGAAGGCGACGATCCTGACGTTCTCCGGACCTCCGGGAGTCGGCAAGACCTCGCTGGCCAAGTCGATCGCGCGCGCGATGAACCGCAAGTTCGTCCGCCTGTCGCTCGGCGGCGTGCGCGACGAGGCTGAAATCCGCGGCCACCGCCGCACCTACATCGGCGCGTTCCCCGGCC
>JBOGIQ010000034.1:0-28465 GCA_050742535.1 Vicinamibacterales bacterium
TTCAGCAGAGCTGGTCTCGCTGCGCGAGCAGGGGCTCTATCGCCGCCTGCGCGTTCTCGACGACGAGCAGCGCGCCCACACGTCGGTCGACCACCGCTCGGTCGTCAATCTCTCGTCGAACAACTACCTCGGGCTGACCACGCATCCGCGGCTGCGCCAGGCCGCGGCCGCCGCGCTCGAGACCCTGGGGGTGGGGACGGGCTCCGTTCGCCCGATCGCTGGGACAATGGCGATCCACATGGAACTCGAGCAACGCCTCGCCGCGTTCAAGAAGACCGAAGCGGCGGTAGTGTTTCAGAGCGGCTTTACCGCCAACGCCGGCACCGTGTCATCGATTCTCACGCGCGACGACGCTATCGTGTCGGACGAGCTGAATCACGCCAGCATCATCGACGGCGCACGTCTCAGCCGCGCGACGATCAAGGTGTTTCCGCACCGTGACGTGGATGCGGCGCGCCGTATCCTCGAGGAACTGTCGCGGCCGCAGCGAAAGCTGCTCATCACCGACGGCGTGTTCAGCATGGATGGCGACCTCGGGGCGCTGCCGGGGCTCTGCGACCTGGCCGACGAATTCGGCTGCATCATGATGGTTGACGACGCGCACGCAAGCGGCGTGTTTGGCGAGCAGGGTCGCGGCACCATCGACCATTTTGGCTTGCACGGCCGGGTCGACGTGCAGGTCGGCACGCTGTCCAAGGCGATCGGCGCGCTCGGCGGATACGTGGCCGGGTCGCGGGCGCTCATCGAGTTTCTGTATCACCGCGCGCGACCGTTCCTCTTCTCGACGTCGCATCCACCGTCCGTGGCGGCGACGTGCCTCGCGGCGCTGGACGTGCTCGAAAGCGAGCCGCAGTGGATGCGCCAGCTCTGGGACAACGCCCGCTTCTTCAAGTCGGGCCTGCAGGCGCTTGGCTTCGACACCGGCGTCAGCGAGAGTCCGATAACGCCGGTGATCGTTGGCGACGCGGCGCTGGCACTGAAATTCTCCGACCGGCTGTTCGAGGAAGGCGTCTTCGCCCAGGGCATCGGCTTTCCCACGGTGGCGCGCGGAAGAGCACGCGTGCGGACGATCGTGACCGCGACGCATACGCGTGATGAACTGCAGTTCGCCCTGGATTGCTTCGCGCGCGTCGGCGGCGAGCTCGGGATCCTGCGATGAGCAGCGAGACGGTGCCGCCGCTTCCGCGTACGCCGGGGGGGCCCCATCATTTCTTCAAGGCGTACACCGACGGGCTCACGACCGTTGAACTGGAGCGGTTGTTCACGCGTGAGACGCCGGACGCCTACCGGTTTTTTTCCCGGACCATCGACCATTCGGAGCTGAAGAAGCTTCGGTGGCACCGCCGCATCCTCGCCTACGCGCGCGTGTTCTTCCTCGCGTTCACGATGAAGCTGACGCCGGCGCGCCGCTTGATCTATGGCGCGGCGCTCGTCTGCGTCTGCATCGGCCTGATCGAGCTCTATCGCGAAGTGCACGTCTTCGTCGTTCCGCATCCGGCGTTCGCGCCAGGGACGATGTGGGTGCTGACCGGGTTCCTCCTCGTGAATTTCCTCGTTTTCGTCGAGGTGGCCGACCGCCTGACGCTGAAGAACGACCTCGAGATCGCGCGCGGCATTCAACAGGCGATGCTCCCCCGCGGCGCATTTCACGCCTCCGGTGTCGAAGCCTTCGGCATGACCCGCCCGGCCAACACCGTCGGAGGCGATTTCTACGACATCCTGCCGCTGTCCGACGGGCGCGTGCTCCTCGCCCTCGGCGATGTCGCCGGCAAGGGCAGTCCTGCCTCGCTCCTCATGGCGCTCCTCCTGGCCATGATGCGCACGCTGGTCGACGAGGGGTTCGAGGGCGCTGCGCTCGCCGCGCGTCTCAACACGCAGATCGCCAAGCACGCGCCGCCGTCCCGTTTCGTCACGCTCTTCTTCGGCGTGTTGAATACGGCGACGGGAGAATTCGGCTACGTCAACGCCGGACAGAATCCGCCCTTGCTGCGGCGCGCGAACGGATCATACGAGCCGCTCAAGACCGGTGGGATCGCGCTCGGAATGTTCGAATTCGCACGCTACGAATTCGGGTTGACCAGAATCGGCATTGGCGATGTGATTGTGATGTACAGCGACGGCGTGACGGAGGCGGAAGACAGCGCGGGCGTGCCGTTCGATGAAGGGGGCCTCAAGGACGTCATCGACGGCGGCCGATGGGCGTCGGCCAAGGAGCTCGCCTGGGCGGCGTTTGCCGCCGTGGACCATCACAGCCAGCAGCGCCGGCTGCTGGACGATCTGACGATCCTGGCGATCCGCCGCCTGCCGCCGCTGCCTGCATAACGGCCATGCGCACAGCGTTGATTGTCGCGGCGTATGTTCTGCTGAACGCGACGCCTGCGCTCGTACAGTCGCGTCCCGCGGCCGACCCGGTCGACGCGGTCGTCCGGCAGCTCGAACGCGTCATCACTGCCAAGGACCGGAGCGCCTTCCCGGCGCTGTTCGACCCGGTCGTGTCGAAAGACCTCGTTACTCAGCACAGCTACGATCTGTTCCTCCCCGGCGCCGTGCGGACGGCCCTGTTCGAACGGAGCCGCGGCCCGCTCGAGGGTGTGCCGGCAGGCGACGGCTTCCGCCTGGTCATTGAATTCTTCATGGAGACGCCGGGCCGGGCGCGCATCGTGACCGCCGGCATCGACATTCGCCGGCCGCCCGGAGGCGACGCCGCCTCGTGGCGCATTTCCTCGATCGATTCGCTGTCGGCGATCGACGGCCTCTACAAGCTGCGGCTCAGCACGGCGCCGCTCGGTGTCCGCAATCTGGAGCTTCGGTCCGAGGACGTCATCGTGTCGCTGCAGGACGGCCTGCTCTATCGCGTGGAATGTGAACTGGGCGTCACTGGAATGGTGCTGATCGGCCGCGGCGAGCTGCGCTTCTCGCCCGCCTCCGCGACCGAACGGGGCCAGTTGCGAATCTTTGCCGGCACCGAATCGCTCACCGCGCCATTCGAGACGGCGTATATCCGCATCAGCCCGCACGAGTACGACGAGCACGTGGCGACGGCGACGGTGTCGGATGCGCCGGTGGACAGCCGCTCGGCGCGGCGGGCGCAGGACGTGTTCAATCGCCAGGCGCCGAAGTCGTTCGGCGTCGACGTCGTGGACATGAGCCGGGACACATGGCATCTGCTGCCGAACGGCGACGACTTTCTCGCGGAGGTGGACACGCGGCGCTACGACACGCTCACGTATCTGCGCTCGAACCAGCAGGCGGAGGACGTGTCGCTGTTCCGGCGCGACGATCGCAGGACCATCGCCCTCTATCCATCGGTCGCCAAGCTCGCCGCGCGCGGGCGCTTCTACTCCGAGGACTCGTCGCGCGAGTACGACGTGCTCGACTACGCCGTCACGGCGTCGATCGAACCGCAGCGGCAGTTCATTCGCGCGCGGACACGCCTGTCGATGCGGATCCGCTCCACCGCCGTCCCCACGCTGATGGTGCGGCTGGCCGACACCCTGGCCGTCAGCTCGGTCTCGAGCGTCGAATATGGACGGCTTCTGCACCTGCGTCTGGATGGTCAGAACATGATCGCCATCAACCTGCCGCGGCCGCTGCAGCAGGATTCCGACCTCACGCTCGTTGTCGAATACGCCGGACGCCTGGAATCCCAGAACCTCGACATCGATACGGTGCAGAGCGAGGCGCCGTCGAGCTCGACTCCGACAGCCGAGCCGAAGTACCTCCTCAGCAATCGTTCCTACTGGTATCCGCAGAATCCGATTTCGGATTACGCCACCGCGTCACTGCGCCTGACGGTACCGAACGAATATCGCGTCGTGGCCAGCGGCGAGCCCGTTGCCGCCGACACCAGTGCTGCGCCGGACGCGGGTGCCGCGCCGCCAGGCCGCACGTTCGCGTTTCAGGCCAACCAGCCCCTCCGCTACCTCGCATTCGTCGCCAGCCGGATGACGCGGGCGGCGGAACGGAAGATCGATCTGAGCAGCGAGTCGGCGGGCGCCGGCAGCGACCCGATGACGATTACGGTCGACGCCAACCCGCGGCTGACGTCGCGCGGCCGTTCGGCGCTGCAGGCTGCCGACGACATCCTCCGCTTTTACACCTCGCTGACCGGCGACGCGCCGTACGCGTCGGCGGCGCTGGCCGTCACGGAAAGTGATCTGCCGGGTGGGCACAGTCCGGCGTATTTTTCGTTGATCAACGAACCGCCCCCGGGCACGGTACCGACATGGCGGGGGGATCCGGCGGCCTTCGACGGATTCCCGGACTTCTTTCTCGCCCACGAACTGGCGCACCAGTGGTGGGGGCAGGCGGTCGGCTGGAAGAACTATCACGAGCAATGGCTTGCTGAAGGCTTCGCGCAATACTTCGCCGCCATGTATGCGCAGAAGACGCGCGGCGAGCGGGTCTTCGCCGCCATGCTGCGCCAGTTCCGGCGCTGGGCGCTCGACCAGTCCGCCCAGGGGCCCGTCTACCTCGGATACCGTCTTGGACATTTGAAGTCGGACCTGCGCGTCTTTCGAGCGCTCGTCTACAACAAGGGCGCGGCCGTTCTTCATATGCTCCGCATGCTGCTCGGAGACGAACCCTTCTTCCGCGGCCTTCGACTGTTCTACGAGGATCGCCGGTATCAGAAAGCGGGTACTGAAGATCTCGAGCGGGCGATGGAGATCGCGTCGGGGCGCGTGCTCGACCGGTTTTTCGACCGGTGGATCTACAACGCGGAGCTGCCGCGCGTGTCGTACCGGTCGACGATCGCCGACCGCAGCGTCACCGTGGAGTTTGAACAGACGGGTCCGGCGATCTTCGACATCCCGGTGACCGTACGGCTCGTGCTCGCCAACGGTCAGACACGCGACGTCATCGTGCCGGTGACCGACAAGCAGGTCACGCGATCCATTCCGACGGACACACGGGTGCGCGACGTGCAGATCAATCGCGACTCCGCCGCCCTCGCGGAGTTCGACGAGCGCTGATTACCGGATGAAGATCGCCGACACTCGCGGGTCCGCGTTCCGATCGGCGGCGTCGAACACAATCACGAACTGAACGCCGAGATCGCTGTAGAAGCGGGTGACGCGCCGGCCGACAGCCGTGTCCTCGAACGATTCAGAGACGAGTTGCGCGGCGGAACCGAGGTGCGCGGCAACGTCAGCGAGCCGTTCACCAATCCGGACCTCGCGTTTACCCGTGAGCAGGAGGAGCGGAACTTTCACGACGTCCGCTGGAACGCCCTCGACCAGCGTCGCCTCGCCGACGGTTTCCGCGCTGACCGGGACGACGGCGCGGACGCTGCGGAACTCCTGGACGGCACTCGACATCGCCACCACCGCGCCTGCCGCACATGCCGCTGCAAACAACCACTCCACGAACGAGCCGAACCGTCGGCGGGTTGCTTCCATCGCTGCCTCCCTGGGCGGTTGCCGGAGCCGTGTTGAACGAGGAGTCTGCTGCAGCCCGAACTGTAGGATCCGGGGACGCTCTCGATCAAGCACAACCGCTAACCGGCGGCGCCACCCGGCTGATATGATCGGCCGGATATGGAAACGGTCACGCTGACCATCGACGGCCAGCAAGTCACAGTCGAAAAAGGAAAAACGGTTCTGCAGGCCGCCATCGAGGCCGGCATCTCCGTGCCGTATTACTGCTTCCACCCCGGGCTCAAGGTGGACGGCTCGTGCCGCGTGTGCATCGTCAAGATCGAAAAGATGCCGAAGCTGCAGACGTCGTGCTCGATGGCCTGCACCGACGGCATGGTGGTCAGCACGCGCGACCCGGAAACGACGGCGGCACGGGCCGGGGTGCTCGAATTCCTGCTGGTCAACCATCCGCTCGACTGCCCGGTCTGCGACAAAGGCGGCGAGTGCCCGCTCCAGGATTTTGCCTACACCTTCGGCCCGGCGGAGAGCCGGATGGACTTCCCGCGGCGTGTGTTCGACGGCGAAGGCGTGAAGGGGGACGTCGATTTCGGTCCGACGCTCATGCTCAACCGCCAGCGGTGCATTCTCTGCACGCGCTGCGTCCGGTTCATGCGTGAGATCGACTCCGATGCGCAAATCGGCATCGTCGACCGCGGCAACGGCAGTGAGATCGCCACGTTTCGCGAGGAAGGCGTGAACTCGCTGCTGTCCGGCAACCTGATGGACGTCTGCCCGGTTGGCGCCATCACCACGAAGCAGTACCGGTTCAAGAGCCGTCCATGGGACAACCCCGGGGTCGTCGACACCATCTGCACGCTGTGTGCGAAGGGGTGCAACACCAGCGCCTGGCAGAAGGCCAAGCCCGAGTGGGCCCGTGGATCACGGCTCATCCGTATGACGCCGCGGCTGAATCCCGACGTCAACAGTTACTGGATGTGCGATATCGGCCGTTTCGACTACCAGTGGGTCGAAGGGGAACAGCGACTGCGGCGGCCGATGATGCGGCGCGGAACCGGGCTCGAGCCCGTCGCGTGGCACGACGTCGATCACCGTGTCCGCGATCGCATCCAGCAGGCGGGTTCGACGGATGCCGCCTCCGTGCGTTTTCTCGTATCCGCGCACGCGTCGGTTGAAGAGCTGTTCGTCCTGCGCCAGGTCGTCGAAGGCCTCCTGGGACCCGAGGGCCTGAAGGCGGTGACGGTCGCGTGGTCGCGGAGCGAAAAGCCACAGCCACCGAACGCCACGTTCAAGATTCCAGCGACCGACGCACCGAACGTGAACGGCGCGAAGGCCCTCGGCTACGAGGTAGGAGCGGGCAACGACGGTCTTCCGGATCTGTCGCGCTTGCGGGCCGCCGTCGAGGCCGGTCGCGTGAAGGCTCTGTACGTCGTCGATCCCGGTCCCGACGGTTCGCTCGGCGACGTGTCCTGGATCATCGCGGCGCGGCGGAACGGAACGCTGCCGTTGTTGATCGTTCAAGGGATCCTGCTTTCCACACTTGCCGAAGCGGCTGATTTCGTGCTGCCTGGTTCTGCCTACGTCGAGAAGGACGCGATTTACACCAACGAGACGGGACACGTGCAGGCCGCGGCGCGTGTGATTTCGCCGCCAGGCGAGGCGATGGACGACTGCCAGATCCTCGTCAACGTCGGGCGTTCGCTTGGCCTGACGCTGCCCTATGACAGTTCCAACGACGTCCGCCGGGCGATCGCGGCGGCGGGTCCGGGGACCCCGTACGCAGGGGCCGACCAACTCGTCTTTACGAGGCCCGTGCCAGCGAGCAACTGGCTGCAGGCGTCGAATCCCTCCGAGCGCTGGAAGTGGGACTTCATGTACCAGGATCTGCCGCCCGTAAAGGGACATAACGTCCAGATGGAAAGCGTCGCGGCATTCATCCCGCTGAAGCAGGTGGAATAGGCACCGCGGGCGCGGTGTTGTAGCCGGCATGGAAGAAAACGTCTCGCTCCTGGCGGCGTTTGGCGCGGGGCTGTTGTCGTTCATCTCCCCGTGCGTTCTTCCACTCGTCCCCGGCTATCTCTCCTACATCTCCGGCCTGTCGCTTGATGAGATGCGCGGCACGGCGATGATCGCGGGCGGCGGCACCGTCGCCGTCGCTCAGCCCGTTGACGCCCGCCGCCAGGTCGTCATCGCGTCGCTGGCGTTCATCATCGGCTTTTCGCTCGTCTTCGTCTCGCTCGGCGCAGCCGCAAGTGCGATTGGCCAGTTTCTATTGCAGCGACAGGAGATCTTCAACCGCATTGCGGGCGCCGTAATCATCGTGTTCGGGCTTCACACGATGGGTGTGCTGCGCATTGAATGGCTGTATCAGGAAAAGCGCGTCCAGACTTCCCGCAAGCCCGCAGGCGTCTTTGGTGCGGGGCTGGTGGGGGTCGCGTTCGCGTTCGGCTGGACCCCGTGCATCGGTCCCATTCTGACGGGCATCCTCGCACTCGCGAGTTCGCAGGACACTGTCGCGCAGGGAGTCCGGCTGCTTGCGGTCTATTCACTCGGGCTGGGCGTCCCCTTCATGGCAACGGCACTGATGATGGATCGGTTCTTCGCCGCCATGGGACGCATCCGCAAGCATTACCACGCCATCGAGCTCGTCTCCGGGGCCCTGCTGGTCATCATCGGCCTGCTGATCTTCACGAACAAGTTCACCATCATCGCGAAGTGGCTCACGCCGTACCTGCCGGTGTTCTGAAAAAACCGTCTATCATGTGACGCAGCATGCAGCGCCGCGGAACGCGGATAGCGATTCTGTGTCTTCTCCTCACCGCGGGCGGCTCGGCCGGATTCGTCGTCTGGTCGGCGGACCGCAACGTTCACCGGCTCGATCAGGAGCACGATAGCAGGAGCACCACGATCGACGCGCTGCTGACGTCCATTGCCACCATCGCCAGCGCCCAGCAGGCTTACACCGACTATGGCCGCCGTGATGTCGCGTCGCTCACGCGCGTCTCGCTGCTGGTCGATCGGATCACGACGGACGCGGCAGGGCTCAGGGCGACACGGCAATCGACGGTCAGCAGCGAGCGTCTGGAGGAGTTCTGGACAGCGCTTTCCGCCTTGATGAGCGCCGAAAGCCGTGCGCGCGAGCGTCTTGCCGGCGGGGACGATCTGGGAGCGGCGGAGGCGATCCTCGCGTCGGCGCGGGAACAGGTCAACGCCCTGAGCTCGAGTCTTCGCGCGTTCCGCTCGACCGAGCTGCAGAGCTATCAGGCAGCGCGGGCGGCAGCGGCGCTGCGTTCGCGGGTGTCGCTTGGCGTTCTGGTGGCCTTATGGGCCTTTGGACTGGTCGCGTTCGCGGTTTCGCCATGGCAACGTGCCGCTCAGGACGACACGACCGTGCCGGCGGCCGCCGTTCAGGAACCTCCGCCTGCGCCAGTCGTCGTCGCAACAGCGCCAGTCGTCGTCGCAACAGCGCCAGTCGTCGCCGAAACCCCGCCTTCGATCGACCTCAGAGCGGCAGCAGCGCTTTCCGCCGACCTGTCACAACTGACCGATCAGAATGCCATCCCCCCGCTCCTGGCGAGAGCCGCGAACATCCTGGGCGCGCGTGGTCTCATCATCTGGATGGGTGCGGGCGCCGAGCTCTTCGCGGTGGCCGCGCACGGATATGACGAGGCGTTGCTGGCCAGAATCAGACCGATCCCGCGGCAGGCCGACAATGTGACGGCGGCGGCGTGGCGCAAAGGCGACCTGCTCACGCTGCCCGCGGATGCTGATGGCGTTGGCGCGATCGTCGCGCCGCTTCTGGGGCCGGAGGGCTGCGCTGGCGTACTCGCCGCGGAGGTGAGTGGGGGCGAGCCGGACGAGGCGACGCAGGCGATGGCGATGATCCTGGCGTCGCAGTTCGCGGGAGTGCTTGCAGCGTGGCCCGCCGCAAGCACTGCCGATGGAGAAACGCCGTTAAACCGGCAAGCCGCCGCGTCCTGAGGGACGCGTTGATCTGGCAGGGAGCGTCGCCTTCAGCGAAAGCGACTTCTTGTCCCGCGTTACCGCGATCTCTGCGGAGTCGCCAGTGCCTTCCCGCAGCGCCCGAGTGATATCGGCGCTCGTCGACACCCTCTGCCCGTTGACGGCCGTGATCACGTCTCCAGCCCTGATTCCGGCAGTTGCCGCCGCGGAGCCGCTGGTGACCGCGCTGACGAGCACGCCCTCCTTCACCCCGAAGTAGCTGGCCAGCTGGTCGCTCAGCGGCGATACCGTGACACCAAGGGTTCTCCCGGTCGCCGTCGCACGATTCCGAAACGCGTCCTCGAGTCTGAGGTTCAAGTCTTGCGGCAGCTGGCGCTCCAGGTCCTCGAGCCGGCGCCGGTTGGTATTGGACAGAAGGTTGAAATTGCTTCCGCTCTGAGGCACGACGGTGACGGTTTGCTTCGACGTTCCGCGAACGACCGCCGCCGTCACCTGCCGATTCGGTACGCTCTCCTGGACGAGTCGCGTGAAATGACTGGCGCTGCGGACGCGTTCGCCGTCGAAGTCGACAACGATATCGCCGGCCTGCAGTCCGGCCTTGGACGCCGGACTACCCTCGGCAACCGACTCCACGTACACGCCCGCCGGCTGGGCCATTTTTGCCTTCACGGCGTCCTCGCCCGTGACGTCGCGGATCGAGACGCCAATCGAAGCGGCGCCGAACGATCGTAGGACGACCCTCGAGTCCTGTGCCGCAGCGGGCTGCACGGCCATCATCAACGCGGCCGTGACTGCCGCGGAGAGAACGGCTGCCACCGCAGCGCCGGCGCCAGCGCTCCCGAACAACTTCTTCATGTGCATTCCTCCCTGTGTTCGCCTGAAGCGGACACTGTGACCACCCTCTGAGACGGGACCGCCGGCGGAATCGTTGTCGGTGCCCCCTCGTGAGGACGTTCGGATCAACCGATACCGCCAAATACAGGCAATTCCGGCGGCTTCATGCCGGGCACGGGAATTGATCAAGGTCACTGCGGCCGCGGCGGATCACCGAGGTGCGTAACTTCAGGCAGGCGCTGGCATCGCCGCATCCCGGGTGCAGGATTCACGATCCGCACGCGGCTCATTTGTTGAAGCGGTTGGAGGGGAGCCGAATTCAATGACCAAGCTGTTTCGTATCTGCTCGATCGCCATCGTCACTGCCGTTCTGGCCGCCGGCTGCGCTGCACGCGGCGTGCGCATCGCGGAGCTGAAAGATCACCCCGACAAGTACGAGCGCAAAACGGTCAGCGTTGAAGGTGTCGTCACCGGCAGTTTGGGAGCCGGCTCGTCGGTACTCGGTCAGATTCTGCCGTTCCAGTCCTATACCGTGGACGATGGATCGGGCGAGATCCGAGTGGTCGCGCGGTCGACAAAGACGCCCCCACGCACCGGGTCGCGCGTGAAGGTCAAGGGTCAGGTCAATGAGCTTGCGGTCTTCAACGGGCGCTCGATCGGACTGCATCTCCAGGAGAACGATCGCAAGATCAAGGACTAGCGGCGGCGCAGCTACGTCGGCTTGACCTCCCCCTTCCCGATCATTTTCACGGCCACCGCCGTCATGTCGTCATGACGCGGTGCGCCGCGCTGATACGCCGTGACGGCATCGAAAATCGCATCGACGATGCCGCGCGCGCCCTGGTGGCGGTACTCGCGAACCACCTCGCACAGCCGCTCGGCGCCAAATTCCTGCCCCTCGTCGTTCATCGCTTCGAAGATGCCGTCACTGCAGAAGACAAATACATCGCCCTTCTTCAGCGGCAGCGTCACCTCGTCGTATGTCACCCCGGGGAAAGACCCGAGGGGAACACCGGGGAGCTCGATCTGGCGGCAACCGTCGCGCGTGCAATGAATCGGGTACGGCAGCCCCGAGTTCGAGAGCGTGGCGGTGTGCGCCTTGAAGTCGAAGAACGCGTAGCAGAGCGTGCAGAAGTATTCCTCGAGCTGCCGCTCGTGCAGGATGGTGTTCATGACCTGCAGCACACCGGAGACGCTGAATCGATCGGGCGCGAACCTTCGGCGCATGGTCCGTGAGCGCACGAGCTCCGCGGCAAACGCACCGTAAAGGGCCGCCGGCGCTCCCTTTCCGGACACATCACCCACGGCAACCACGAGCGTGTTGCTGTCGGGGGCAATGTAGTCGTGAATGTCGCCTCCCAGTTCCGTCGCCGGCTCGAACCTCCCGGCGACGTCCACACCGCGCAGTCCCTTGGGCAGTTCGGTCGGAAGCAGCGCCATCTGGACGCGCTGCGCGAACCGCAGCTCTTTCTCGATCCGCTCCTCGTTCCGCCGTACCTCCTCGTACAGACGGGCGTTGTCGATGGCCACCGCGGCCTGGCTGGCCAGCAGGGTCAGCAGCTCTTTGTGTTCCTTCGTGAAGGCGTTCAGCTCCGGGCTCTCGAGGTCGAACACGCCGATGCACCGGTCCTTGATCAACATCGGGATGACCAGTTCCGACCGCGCGTCGTCCACGAGATTCACGTAGCGGGGGTCGGTCGAGACATCGGAGACGAGCACCGGCTCCTTGTGCAGCGCCGCCCAGCCGACCAGCCCTTCGCCAAGCTTCATGTGCTTCGTCTCCGCCCCCTTGCCATAGCTGACGGCGAGCTTCATCTCGAGCTCGCGCGACTGCTCGTTGAGGAGCAGAATGCCGAAGGTGCGGTAGTCGATGAGGCGTTTCGTCAGGCTGGCGATTCTGGTGAGGAGCTGGTCGAGATCGAGGATCGACGACATCTCACGGCCGATTTCCGCCAACGTCTCGAGCGTCGCCACATACTGGTGCTCCGACTCGAAGAGACGTGCGTTCTCGATCGCCACCGCGACGTGCGCGGCGAACTGCCGCAGCAGCACCTCGTCCTGTGTCGTGAAGGCGCCTTCCGTCTCGCTGAGCAGGTTCAGCGCACCAATGAC
The DNA here is from genome assembly GCA_050742535.1 of Vicinamibacterales bacterium. Classification (GTDB taxonomy): domain Bacteria; phylum Acidobacteriota; class Vicinamibacteria; order Vicinamibacterales; family UBA2999; genus Gp6-AA40. Next base: position 12,285 of record JBOGIQ010000034.1, read on the forward strand.
CTTGCCCTTCCGCCGCATCGGCACAGCCAGCTGCGACAGCATGTTCCGAAGCGGGCCCATGTAGCGCGGCTCTTCGCGGATGTCGTTGACGAGGATCGGACGGGCCTCCTCGACCGCGGCGCCGACCACGCCCTGCCCAAGGCGAAGGCGAACGGTGCGTGCGACGTCCTCCGGATAACCGACGGAGTAGGCAATTCGCAGTTCCTGGCGCTCGTCCTCGAGGAGGTAGACCGAGAACGCGGTGAAACGTGTCAGCCGCGCGATCAGCTGCGGGATCTTGGCCAGCAGCTCGTCGAGGTCGAGGACCGACGTGACTTCGCGACCAAGCTCGAAGAGGGTCGACAGCAGTTCTGTATCGGAGGGAGGCCGGACGGGTCCGCCCGTCCGCACCACGTCAGGGTTGCTCACGAGATGACCGGATTATACTGAACGCTTCTTGGAATCTCTGACTCTACCGCTCGACAACAGCGCCATCGAACGCATTCTGCCGCATCGCTTCCCATTCCTGCTGGTCGATCGCATCACTGAGCTGGAACCCGACAAGCGGATCGTCGGCATCAAGAACGTGTCGCGCAACGAGAGGTATCTCTCGTATCAGCCCGGTGAAGCGCCGGTGCTGCCGCCGACCATCCTCACGGAATGCGTGGCCCAGGTTGGAGCGATTCTGATCCTGTGGAAGCCGGAGAATCGCGACAAGCTCCCGTTCTTCATGGGCATCAAGCGCGTGCGCTACCGCTATCCGGTGCACGCCGGCGACGTCGTCGAGATCGAGGCGCGCGTCAAACGTCTCCGCAGCCGCATGGGCGAGCTCGAGGGCTTCGCGCGCGTCAACGGGCGGATCGTCGTCGACGGAACCATGACGTTCGCACTCGGACCGTCCCAGGGGCCACGGGCGGGCGAGTGAATCCGTTCCCGGCCTAGCGGACAGCCCTGACGACGAGCAGCGCGCCGGCAATCTTCGTGGCGCGGCTGGCCCAGACCACCCATCCGCGGCGCGCGCCGAAGTAGCGCGCGGAATCCAGAATCGCCGGCGCCAGGATCAGCGCGCCGATGACGGGCTCATCGACGCGGGCGCCGAGCGCCATTCCCCGAGTGTCCCGTTCGTCCGGTCCGATTCGGGCGAATGCCGCGACCGAATACCCCGCCGATGTCAGGACGTTGAATGCGAGCAGCCCTTTGAGCACCGGCGCGTGTTCGTCTCGCAGCTCCGGGCGTACGGTCAGCAGATATTCGCTGACGGCATGCTGCGCCCAGAATCCGGCCGATGCGATCACGAACTCGCGACCGGGACTCACCGGGTCGTGGGTGATCGCAAAGAAGGGGATGGGGCCGAACGTCACCTTTTTCACCCCGGGAGTCACTCCGTTTGCGAAATCGGCTGCCACATGCGCCGACTCGTGAATGGCAAGCCCGGCCGCAGCGCCACCGATGAGTTTTGCCGTATCCATCAGTGATTGCGCTGATGCGGTGGCCGGCACGGCACCGCTGCATGTCAAGGCAACCGCGGCGAGCCGCAGCAGCTGCACGGTACTCAAGTTGCACCCTTTGTGATCAGCCGGAGCCATTGGCCTGGCAGAGGAGACGAAGGCATGCTCGAAACCATTGCGATCATTTTGATCATTCTCTGGCTGCTGGGGATGGTCAGCGGGTACACGCTCGGCAACTTCATCTGGGTTCTGCTGGTGATTGCGGTCGTGCTGTTCCTGGTGCGGCTGGTCAGCGGACGAAGAGTGGTATGACGCGGGGGCGGGCCCTGGTGCCGCAGTTCGCTTCGGAGTACAGCGGCTGCCGCTAGGGTCCGCCACGCGGGGCTGTGCGAACAATTGCCACCCCGCCAAGCACGAGCGCTGCCGCCGCGACAATCCGCGGCGAGAATCGCTCGCCGGCGAATAACGTCCCCAGCATCACCGCGATGACTGGATTGATGTACGCGTACAGCGAAACGGTCGCGACGGGCAGATGTTTCAGCGCATAGAGGTACGCGGAGTACGCGATCAGCGATCCGAACACAATCAGATACAGCTCCGCCGCGATCGTCCTCGGTGTGAACGCGAGTCGACTCCATTCTCCGAGCGCCGTGCCGACGCTCATCAAGAGTACTCCCGCGAACAACTGTTGTAACGCCGACGCAGCAGCCGTGCCGCCTGTCGACTGGGTACGTCTCGACATCGACGAACCGACAGCCCATCCCAGGCACGCGACCTGAACGAGCAGCACACCAAGTCCGAATCGGGGCCCGTTGACATCCGCGGCAAACAGGCTCGGCCAGATGAGTAAGACGATTCCCAGAAAGCCCGCGAAGAGCCCGACGAGCACCCGCCCCCGGAGGCGATCGCCGCCAAAGGCCGCCTCGGCCCCCGACATCCAGAACGGCAGCGCGGCAACGCCCACGGCAGCAATGCCACTTGGGATCCACAGTTCGGACCAGACGACCGCGCCGTTACCCACGCCGAGGAGTAGTGTTCCGAGCGCCGCCTGTCGCGTCCACTCCCGCACCGGCGGAAGCCGCCCGCCGCGAGCAAGGACGAACAGGCAGAGGGCGGCCCCTGCCGCCATGAAACGCAGACCGCCGATGAGCATCGGCGGAATCGTTTCCAGCGCAATCAGAATCGCGAGGTATGTCGTCCCCCAGATCAGACAGACGGCGATCCAGGCGGCATAGGCCAGTCTCGGCGGCGCGCTCGCGGGAGCCACCGATCCATTCTGATATGGCTGGTGTTTACAGTGTCAGGCTGACAACGGGGTCGCGGGCGGCGATCGCTAGACGAGCGCCTCCGCCTCGGCGGCGCTGCGGACGCAGTTCCGGCCATCCTGCTTGGCCCGATACAGCGCTTCGTCGGCGCGGGCGATGGCGGCGAGCGGATCCATTTCTCCAGGAGTGATGGCCGTGATGCCGAAGCTCGCGGTGACGCGGAGCATGTCGTCGTTCCACGGGATGGAGCTTCCCTCGATCTCGCGGCGCAACGTTTCGGCGACGCGTATCGCGCCCTGTGTCGGCGTGTCCGGCAGCAGGATCAGGAACTCTTCCCCGCCGTAACGGCATTTCAGGTCGCTGCCGCGCAGCACCGAGTTCATGCGGCCGCCGACGGCGCCAAGGACGGCGTCACCCGCGAGATGCCCGTAGCGATCGTTGATCGCCTTGAAGTGATCCAGGTCGAAGACGATCAGCGACATCGGCAGCTGCGAGCGACGTGCGCGGCGCATCTCGGTCTGGAAGATTCCCATGCCGTGCCGGCGCGTCACGCACGACGTGAGCGGGTCGCGGACGTTGCTCTCGACGACCTCGCGGAAGAGTTCCGCGTTCTTCAGCGACACCGCGAGCAGGGCGGCTGCGGTCGTCAGGATTCGGCGATGTTCGTCAGCAAGCGGCGGCTGCGTGGCAACGCCCAGTACGCCGACGGGGTTCCCGGCAATGATCATCGGGAAGCAGGTGAACTCGGGCTCCACGCCGGGCGGCGGATCGATCTCGCACAAGGCAACCTTCGCCGCCGACTCCTGCGCGCCCGGCGCCACGTTGCCGACGTTCATCAACGGCCGCCACTGCCCCTCGCTTCTGGCCAGCGCCCACACGGTGCGATTCGGCGCCAGCAGCGGCACGTGTGCGATGGCCGCCGACTTGATCGACTCCTCGGTCAGAGAACGGGCGATCGCCTGGCTGAACGCGATCAGCCGCTCCATTTCGTCGGCCCGCACGGTTGCGTGTTCAGCGGCTGCAGCCGAGGTCAGCGCGGCAACACGGACTTCTTCCCGTTTGCGGAATTGATGAAACACGAACAGGCCGACCAGGATCATCAGGGCCGGCAGCAGGCGAACGTTGTAGGTGTCTTCGATTTCGCGGACGAAATCGAACATCTCCTGCAGTGGGCGGTTAAACAGGACGAATAACGCCACCGCCAGGCCGCCGAGCAGGACGATGTCGTTCCGTCCAAAAAGTCGCATATTCGGATTGAGTATCCGGCGGAGCTGGCAGCGGGCGGATCGGTTCCACCAGCTCGTCCGTCACGCTGGTGTTATCGGCGCCAAGGAGTCATATCACTAGCGTTCGAGTCCTATGCGGAAATCCGTTACGATGGAAACGTCATGATTTACAAGCTGATAGCGGTTGCGGCGGCCGGCCTCGCCGGCTCTTTCGTTGTATTTGCGGCCGGGGACGGCTGGGCCCAGGGCGCTCGGCGGCTTCAGGCCGCTCCGGCGGCCCAGGTCCAGGCCGCCTCGACCCTGCCGGCAAAACCGCACACGGGGCCTCTTCCGCCGCTGCCGAGGGTCTCGTTCGAGCCGCCCCGGCCGGCTGCGGTTCTCCAGCAGGTCTATGACTTCGCGGCAAAGCACCCGGAGGTCCTTCAGTACGTTCCCTGCTACTGCGGCTGCGAGCGGGTCGGCCATACGGCGAACCACTCCTGCTTCGTGAAGTCTCGCGCCGCCGACGGCCGGGTAACGGAGTGGGACTCCCACGGGATGGGCTGCGCCGTGTGTATAGATGTCGCCCGGGACGCAATGACGTTATTTAATTCAGGCTCGAAACCGACGGCGATCCGCGCGGCCATCGACAAGAAATACGCGTCGCTGTTCCCGTCGTCCACACCGACACCTCGACCGAGGTAAGTCGTACGGCAGCCGTTGACCGGCGGCACTGATCTCCATCGCGCCAACGCCTTCGCCCGCCTGTTCGAAGCGGTCCACGAAGGCGTTTATATCGGGACCCTCAGCCTTCGTTCCGACGATTCGGTCACCACGGCGGCGAATCCGCACCTGAAGTTGATCTTCGGGTATCCCGCCGAGACCGGCGAACACGAAGTCGTTCCGTTCGCTCCCTCTCACTTCCCCGATCCTGCCGCCCGCGCCGGTTTCATCCGACGTCTGGCGGCCGAAGGCGCCGTCACCGATTATCTGCTCCGCCTCCGGCGCATCGACGGCTCATCGGTGTGGGTTGAAGTGACGGCTGCGGCCGAGCCGGCGCCGGAAGAGGACGTGCTGCGCGTGGAGGCGCTGATTCGAGATGTCAGCGAGCGCAAAAAGCTGGACGACCAGTCGCGCGACCTGTATCAGCAGCTTCTCCAGGCGGAAAAGATGGCTGCGCTCGGCCAGACGATCTCAGGTGTCGCGCACGAGTTGAATAACCCGCTCGCGACCATCCTCAGCTGGGCGGAGCGGCTGGCCGAGCGACCGCTCGACGGCAACTCCCGCCGCGGCGTCGAGGTCATCCTCGCCGAATCCGAACGGGCGGCGCGCATCGTGCGAAACCTGCTGACGTTTGCGCGAAAGCGCCAGTCGACGCGCGCGATGATCGACCTCAATCACGTCGTTCGCGAGACACTGGCGCTGCGCGCGTACGAGCAGAGGCTCACGAACATCGAAGTCGTCACGGCACTGGCCGCCGGCTTGCCGCAGGTATTCGCCGACGCCCACCAGATTCAGCAGGTGCTGCTCAACCTTGTGATCAACGCCGAGCAGGCGATGATCGCGGCGAACGGACGGGGCTCGCTCGTGGTGCGCACGTGGCACGACGCCGAGCGTGACGCCGTCGTGCTCGAAGTGACTGACGACGGACCCGGTATCTCGGAGGAGATGCGGGGAAAAATCTTCGACCCGTTTTTCACGACGAAGGAGGTCGGCAAGGGAACCGGCCTTGGCCTGACCGTCGCGTATGCGATCGTTCAGGAACACGGCGGGCGGATACGCGTCGGCGAGGAACCGCAGGGCGCGTCATTCGTGGTCGAGCTCCCCGTCAGCGAAGTCACGGCAGGTCGACGGACCCCGCAGGCGCAGGGCGCCCCGTCCATGGAGGCTGTGCAGGGCGCGTCAGTACTACTGGTGGAAGATGAACGGGCGCTGGCGGCGGCGGTCAGCGAGGCGCTGACCGACGCGGGGTTGCAGGTCGATCATGCGGGCGACGGCGAAGAGGCCCTCGCCCGTGTGCGGCAGAAAACCTACGACGCGGTGATCTGCGATCTGAAGATGCCGCGCGTCGACGGGATGATGCTTTATCGCGCGATGGCGGCGGCAACCCCCGCACTGGCGCGACGCGTCATCTTCGTCACCGGCGACGTCGCGGGCACCGACGCCGAACGCTTCCTCGAAGATACCGGCTGCCGCTGGCTGGCAAAACCGTTCCGGCTCGGCGACTTGCTGCGCGCCGTGCGCGACACGCTGGCATAACCTTCCGCCGCCGCCGTCCAGTCCACCACCACGGCCTCTCTCGACGCGTCTTCGCCCGCCGCGGCGCCGCGGTTTTCGAGCGACGCCTTCACCATCTTCGGCTTGTGGAACTCGAGAATCGCGCTGCGCATCGCCTGCATGGCCTCCGCGTGCGGAACCGATGTGCCAAGGGCCTCGCGCAGTCGGCGGATGGCGCGCGCATGCAGCTGCGAGACACGCGATTCGTTCACGCCAATCTCCGCGCCGATCTGCTTCATCGTTGCCTCGGCGTAGTAGTACAGCGCAATCACCTTCTGCTCGCGCTTCGGCAGAGACGCAATCGCGGTGCGCACGCGCGACTTGGTCTGCTCGCGCTCGTACGCCGCATCCGGCTGCTCGGGCTCGGACGGTACGAGTGCCGTCGGCAGCGATGATTCGTCCATGCGGTCGTTGCTCGCGAGCGGCGAGGTCGACTCGATGGCGTTGATGCGGACGATCGTGCGGCCCAGGCGCTTCTCGTCGGATCCGACCCGGGCGGCGAGATCCGCCAGCGAGGGTTCACACCCGAGTTCGCGCCGCAGCTCTTCGCGCGCCGCTTCCAGCTCCCGCCGCTGACGACGAACGCCGCGCGGCCACGCGTCCTTCCGCAGCGCGTCGATCATCGCGCCCCGGATCCGGCGCTCGGCAAAGGTTTCGAATTTGATGCCTCGCGATTCGTCGAAGCGGTGCGCCGCGTCGATGAGCCCGATGACTCCGTCCTGGACGAGGTCGCCAATGTCGATCGAGTGCGGCATCGTTGCCGCAACGCGGCGGGCGAGCTGCTCGACGAACGGGAGACTGGCAACTACGCGGGGGTGCTCAGCCGAAATCTGCGGGCGCATCAGATGTCCTCCGGCGCCCGACTAAGGCAACTGGGATACCAAACGGCAGAGGCTCCGACGCACCCACTCTGACCTGGTTGAGCTAAACCTTACTAACGTGCTGATTTTTCGCGGTTTAGGAAGTGTTTATACGTTTCAGCGACGACGATTCGAAGATGCCGGATCGGACCGAAACGTCAAAGATATGGCGATTCTTATCGGCATGATCGCCAACTTACTGACGGATCAAATTACAAGTTTGGCCTTGGGGCTTGTAGTGGAACAGATCCATGACGAACGACCTGTTCCTGTGCTGAATCGGGACGGAAAAACACCCGGGCTTGCGAGGAACTAGCTGCCCGCGATGCCCGGTTCGGTGAGTTGTCGAATCGACTTTGCCGTGCCCATCGCGTCCAGGGCGCTCGAAACGAGCTGCGCCGCACGCGCGCGGTTGACGTCGTCGGTCGACTTTGCTTCGAGCAACTCGGCGTGTGCCAGGATGATCCCGAGCTGGTTGTTCAAGCGGTGGAAAAGCAGGCGGAGGTCGGCATCGATGGCCGGACCATTAGCGGGGCGGCCCGAATCCGGCCCGCCAGAGCGTGAACCGGGGACTGAAATCACGCGTGCGATCCCGCCGACGCTTCGCTCGAACGCACGCCCGCCGGTGCCTCGTGGCCCGACGACCGCCACAGCGTATCGGCGAAAATGCGGATGGATCCGCCCGCGGTCCGGACGTATTCCACCTTGCCGGCCGAAATCCAGTTGTAAATCGTGCGGCGGCTCACACCAACCACTTCGCACGCTTTCATAATCGTCAGCGTCTCGCGCTCCATAGGGCCTCGCCTTTTGAACAGCCTGCTTATCGGTCCAGTCACGCGGGATCGATATATCCCCGCCACCATCTATCCGTCTTCTACCCATATCGGTCTTGACGGGCTGGGTAGGTAGGTACCAGTGATTGTGTCAATCTATTGGCGCTGTGCTTGGCCCTGAGGCGACCCCTCATCTCCTGTTCGTAGACGACGAGTCGGCCCTGCGAGGGCTGATGGCGGAACGTCTCGCGGAGCGCGGGTTCGATGTTGTCGAGTCAGATACGGGTGAAAAGGCGATCGAATACCTGGATCAGTTCGCCTTCGACATCCTGATCACCGACCTGCGTCTGCCGGGAATCGACGGCACGCGAGTGATCGAAGCAGCCAAGCAGCGATACCCCGGCATCGTCGCCATCGTAATCACCGGCTACGGGACCGTGCGGGACGCCGTCGAAGCGATGAAACGGGGGGCATCGGATTACGTGACCAAGCCGTTTCAGTTCGACGAGCTGGTTCACGTCCTCGACAAAGCGCTGGAGCAGCAGCGGCTCGCGTCGGAGAACGCGTATCTGCGATCGCAGCTGGAGCAGCGGTATCAGTTCGGCGGAATCCTTGGCCGGAGCCGCCCGATGCAGGAGCTGTTTCACCTGCTCGAGACCGTTGCGTCGGCAACCAGCACGATTCTGATTACCGGCGAGACCGGCACGGGCAAAGAGGTCGTCGCTCGCGCCATTCACCATAACAGCCCGAGAAAGGCGCACCGATTCGTGGCGCTGAACTGCAGCGCCATCCCGGAGACGCTTCTCGAAGCCGAGCTCTTCGGCCACGTGCGCGGAGCATTTACAGGGGCCGTTGGCGCGCGGCAGGGGCGTTTCGAACAGGCGCACAAAGGCACGCTGTTCCTCGACGAAGTTGGAACGATGAGCACCGCGCTGCAGATGAAACTGTTGCGCGCGCTGCAGGAGCGCGAGTTCGAACGGGTGGGCGACAGCCAGACCATCAAGGTTGACGTGCGCGTCATCGCCGCCACGAATTCCAACCTCGCCAACATGGTCGCCGAAGGATCGTTCCGCGAGGATCTGTTCTATCGTCTCAACGTAATCCCGATACATCTGCCGCCGCTGCGTGACCGGCGGGACGACATCCCGGTTCTGGCGCGGCATTTTCTGGACAAGTACTCGCCCTCGCTGCAGATGCAGATTTCTCAAGGCGCCATGCGCGTGCTGATGGCGTTTTCGTGGCCGGGCAACGTCCGGCAGCTCGAGAACGCCATTGAACGGGCAGTCACACTGAGCAGTGGACGCAAGGAGATCGACCTTCCAGACTTGCCGCCGGAGATTCAGGCGGTTCCGGAAGCGATCGCTGCGCCGTTCGTCGAATTTCCGGACGAGGGGCTCGACATGCCGGAGTACCTGAGCTCGATCGAGAAGGACCTCATCAAGCGATCGCTTCAGCGGACCGGGGGAAACAGAAACAAGGCCGCTGAATTGCTTCGTATCAAACGGACGACTCTGGTCGAGAAGCTGAAGCGTCTGGGTCCCGACTGATGCCACCTCGCTATTCATACTGGACGATCATCGCCGACGGATTGCCAACGGCGTTTCGCGCCGCGGAGCGAGACGAGCTGCTGCCGACCTTCACGCGCATCAAGAGCAAACACCCCGACGCGCAGATGAAGTGGTTCGCGCGCGGCCGGCTATGGGACTCTCCGGACAGCGCTCGCCGCGAGGCCGCGGCCAGGCGCGAGGCGGACGCGAGACGCGCAGAGAAGGCAGGCCGCGACTGGCGGCCCGGTGGAAATCACCGCGATCCGCGGCAACCCTTCCGCGACGCCAAAAAGGCCCGCAACGCGGCCCATCGCAAACGGAAGTTCGAGCGGCGCGAGCAATGGGGCGTTGCACGTCCGCCCAGGGAACCGGGACATCGCCCGCCACGCGACGGGCGCGCACCACGGAGCGTCGAGAAGAGGCAGTTCTCGCGGAATCAGCAAAGGAACGAACCGCCGACGGCCCCGCCTCCCGACGAAACCCGGCGTGAGCCGCGCCCGCGTGAAGGAACCGAGCCGACGCCACCGCCTCGTCCCTCGGAGCCTGTGATTCCTCCGCCCGGTCCGCCAGAACGCGGGCGCCGTCGTCCGCCTGATCGGCGCAAACGATAGCCGCATGGTCACGCACGTTGTCCTGCTGCGGCCGCGCGCCGGCCTGTCCGCCGACGAGCGCGCAGGGCTTGCCGATGCGCTCCGCGCGGCGATCGAAACGATTCCGTCCATTCGGCGTGCGCGCATCGGACGGCGCGTGACGTTCGGACGCGGTTACGAGCAATCCATGCACACGAACTACGAGTTCGTGGCGCTGCTCGACTTCGACGATCTCGATGGACTGCGCGCGTATCTCGATCATCCGGCGCACGAGGCTCTTGCCACGCGCTTTTTCCAGGTGCTCGACGACGCGCTGATGTACGACTACGAGGTTGAAGAGGGCCTGAAAGGCCTAGAGAGGCTTGCGTGAGTCGCCGCCCGTCCCGAGGCGGCCTTCGACGGCGGCACAGATCGCGTGATACGTAACCAGATGCACTTCCTGAATCCGGGCGGTCTCCTTCAGGGGAACCGCCAGCAGTACGTCGCAGAGCGGCGCCATTGCTGCACCACCAGCCCCGGTCAGCCCAATCGTTTTGAGGCCGCGATCGCGGGCGCGTGCCAGCGCGTTCACGACGTTGGGCGACTTCCCGCTCGTTGAGATGCCGAACGCCACGTCACCCGGCAGTCCCAGCGCCTCGATTTGCCGCGCGAAGATGTCGTCGAAGGAGTAGTCGTTGCTCCAGGCGGTCAGAATCGCCTGATTCGTCGTCAGCGCGATGGCCGGCAGCGCTCTCCGCTCGGCGACGAAGCGGCCGACGAACTCGGCGGTGAAATGCTGCGCGTCGGCGGACGAACCCCCGTTTCCGAACACCAGCAGCTTGCGACCTGATCCGAACGCTTCAAGGATCACTTCGACCGCCTTGCCAATCGTCTGAGGATAGGCGCTTCCCGCCACGGCAGTCATGTTGCCGGCAACCGTGCGCAGGAGGTCTGCGAACTCGCTGGCCATCAGACGGACTCGAGAGAGACGTCGGCATCACGGGCGGCGCCGGCCCGAGGCGAGAAGAAGAACTCATCGATGATCTCGCGGAGATTCCCGACGGATTCGCAGCTGTTGACCCGCACGCGGAAGTGAGAGCCGCACTCGAATCCCTTCGAGTACCAGCTGCAGAGCGCGCGTACTTTGTTGATCACCCAGCGTTCGCGGCCGCGCGCCGCTGACGGCGCATTCGCGTCGGCCGACGCGCGCTCGGAACCCGGAGCGACGTGGCGGAATCCAGTGGCTTCATCCACCCGTTCACTGAGGAGGAGTCGGATGTACTCGAGGAGAAACTGACCGCGCTCCTCCAGCGTGACCGCGTGTGGCCGGCGGCCGGCCGCGAGGTCGGCGGCCTGGGCGAGGATCCACGGATTGCGGAGCACACCGCGCCCGACGAGCACCCCGGAAATCCCGTTGGGACCGAGTTTCTCCACCACGTGCTCGGGCTCCACGCAATCGCCGCTGCCGAACACCGGAATCGACAGCCGTCGGGCCACGTCCGCGACGAGCTGCCAGTCGGCGAATCCCTTGTAGGATTGCTCCGCTGTCCGCCCGTGAATCGTCACCGCCGCGGCACCGGCGTCCTCTACGCGCGCCGCGAGCTCGGCGGCGTTGCGCGAGGTCTCGTTCCAGCCCGCACGCATCTTGACCGTCACCGGAATCCTGACCGCCTTGACCATCGCCGCCACGACGCCGGCGGCGTGTTCAGGATCGCGCATCAGGCTGCAGCCGGCGTTGTGCCTGGAGATCTTCGGCACCGGACAGCCCATGTTGATGTCGACGATGTCCGCGCCCATCCCTTCGACGACCTGGGCCGCGGCCGCCATCTTGGCTGGATCGCCGCCGAAAATCTGGATTGAGACCGGGCGCTCTTCCTCCGTGTACTCCGCGTATTCGAGCGTGCGATCGATTCCCCGCACGAGTCCTTCGGACGACACCATCTCGGTGACAACGAGGCCACAGCCGCCCTTGCGTTTCACCAGGCGGCGAAACGCCGTGTCGGTCATGCCCGCCATCGGCGCGACAACGAACGGTGAGTCGAGGTTGATCCTTCCGATTTTCACGTTAGTACGGCTGGCCGGTCGCCGGTCGCTTCAGGCGCCCGGCGCGGCCACACCCGCCTGCTGCCGCCGCTTCGTCAGCGCCTGGTTGTACGCCCGCTCCAGCTCCGTATTGCGCCACTTGATGTCCGCCTGCGCCCGCAGTTGATCGAGGTACTTCTGCATCGCCGCGCGCGATTTGCCTTCGATGACTCGCCGGCCGATGTCGTTGCGCGCCTCTTCGAAGGTGCGGCTTCTGCCTTCGGTGCGTGATTCAAGCTTCAGCAGCTGATATCCACGAGTCGTCCGGACGGTGTCGGCGAGGTCGCCGACCTTCAGCTTGCCGAGCAGCTCCTGCAGCTGCGGCGCAAGTTCGTCCATATGAATCGGACCAATCAGCCCGCCATTTGCCTTCGAGGGAGAGCTGGACACTTCGGCGGCGAGTCGCGGGAACGGTTCGCCCTTCACGAGCCGCTGACGAACCTCCTCCGCCCGGGCCCGTGCCTGCTGGTCCTGCGCCGCGTTGAAGCCTTGGTCGGTCGAGGGCACCTCGATGAGGATTTCCCGGAGCATCACCTCCGACGGGGTCGTGAACTCGGCGCGGTGCGAGTTGAAGTACGCCCGCGCCTCTTCGTCGTTGACGCTGAGCTTCTGCGTGACTTCGGTGCTCTGCACCTGGTTGATCAGCATGTTCCGCTCGACGCTCCGGCGGAGATCGGCCAGCGTCATGCGTTCCTGCTTCAGGGCCGCCTGGAACTGCGCTTCGTCCGTCAGGTTGTTGGACTTCTTGATGCTTTCGACGATGTCTTTGAACTGCGCGTCGCCGAGGGCGTAATTCAGCTCACGGCCGCGTTGAATCAGCAGGAGCTCATCCACAGCTTCAAGGATGAGGTCCGGAGTCACCTCCGCGATCGCCCGCTGCAGCTCGAGACTTGCCGGGGTCACGTTGGCCAACTCCGGCCGGCCGCGAAGCATCGCCAGCTGACGATCTTCGAACTCCGTCTTCGAGACGATCTCGCCGTTCACCCTTACGAGCACCTGCTCGATGACCTGGGTGTGGACTGTCGACAGGCATCCAACGACGACGAACACTCCCGCGGCCGCAGCGATGAATCGGTGTCTCATCTCAATTCCTTCGGACTCAATATCTTAAACAATTCTTCCAAGCGGCCGAAAACGCCTGTCTCGCCGCGCGGATCCTGCTCCGGCTTCCGCAGAATCTCCTCTTTCGAAAACCCCGCCTGGACTTGTCCGGCCGTGGCGCGCGCTGTCCACCAGCTTGCTCCCTGCTCCCGCGAGCTGCGCGTCCGCGCGCCCGGGGGGGCGGGGCTGCCGGACGCCTCGAGGTCCAGCTTCAGTGTTACCGGAGGCACCAGGGTAGCGCCAGGCCACCGAGTCACCAGATCGATCAGCCGGACCGGGTCGACCTTGCCGACAGGCCTGAACTTAATGACGACGAACCGGCCCTCGCGGTCGACGCTTTCAACCCCCAGCCGGTCGGCCATGATCCGAAGACGCCCATAGTCGGCAAGGTTGAGCATCGCCGGCGGCGGCTCACCGTAGCGGTCCCGAACGTCGGCCAGGACCGACTCGAGCTCCCGCTCGGTGCGGGCGGCTGCGACCTTCCGGTACACCATCAACCGCTGGTTCATGTCCGGCACGTAGTGCTCGTCGAGCTTCAGGTCGACGCGGAGATTCACCGTCGCCCGGACCTCGTCCTCGATTTCCTCGCCCTTCAGCTCGCGAACGGTCTCCTCGAGCAGCTTCATGTACATCTCGAAACCGACGGCATCGATGTGACCGCTCTGCTCGCCGCCCAGCAGATTGCCGGCTCCGCGAATCTCCAGATCGAGAGCCGCGACGCGGAAGCCGCTGCCGAGGTCGCTGAATTCACGGATCGCCGCCAGCCGTTTGCGGGCGACAGGCGAGAGCGACTCCTGCGGCGGAATGAGCAGATAGGCGTAGGCGGGACGATCCGATCGGCCGACGCGGCCGCGAAGCTGATACAACTGCGACAACCCGTAGCGATCGGCGCGGTTGATGATGATCGTGTTCGCGTTCGGAATGTCGAGCCCGTTCTCGACGATGGTGGTCGCCAGAAGCACGTCATACTGCCGATCGACGAATCCGAGCATCGCGCGTTCGAGCTCCTCCTCTCCCATCTGCCCGTGACCGACGACGACACGGGCCTCGGGAACGAGGCGCTGCACGAGGTGCCCGATGGAGTAGATCGACTCGACGCGGTTGTGCACGAAGTAGATCTGGCCGCCGCGGGCGAGCTCGTTGCGAATCGCCCGCTCGATGACGGGCGCATCGAATGTGACGACGTTTGTCTGGATCGACAGCCGGTCCTTCGGTGGTGTCTCGATAATCGACATGTCGCGGATGCCGACGAGCGACATGTTGAGCGTGCGCGGGATTGGCGTCGCGGTCATCGTCAGCACGTCGACCTTCTTGCGCATCTGCTTGATGCGCTCCTTGTGTGCAACGCCAAAGCGCTGCTCTTCGTCCACGACGAGCAGCCCCAGATCCTTGAACTGCACGTCCTTCGACAGGAGCCGGTGGGTCCCGACGATGACGTCGACCTTGCCGGCGCTGAGATTGTCGAGAATCTGTTTCGTCTCCTGCCTGGTGCGGAAACGGCTGACCATGTCGATGGTGAGGGGGAACCCGGCGAAGCGATCGCGCAGCGTCTTGTCGTGCTGGAACGTGAGAACGGTCGTCGGCGCGAGAAACGCCACCTGCTTGCCGTCCATGACCGCCTTGAACGCGGCGCGCATCGCAACCTCGGTCTTGCCATAGCCGACATCGCCGCACAGAAGGCGGTCCATCGGCGTCGGCGACTCCATGTCGCGTTTGACGTCGGCGATCGCCGTCGCCTGATCGGGCGTCGGCTCGTAGGGGAACGCGCTCTCGAACTCTTCCTGCCAGTGGGTGTCGGGGGCGAAGGCGTGGCCTGCCACGGCGCGCCGCTGCGCGTAGAGCTTGAGCAGCTCCTCCGCCATGTCGCGCATTGCTTTCTTGACGCGCGTCTTGGCCTTCTCCCATGTGGTCCCGCCCAGTCGATCGAGCGCCGGTCTGGTGCCGCCGGTGTACTTCTGGATCAGATCAAGGCGCTCGACCGGAACGAACAGCTTGTCGTCGCCGTGATAACGGATTTCGAGGAACTCCTGCACGTCGGCCGCGGATCCGGCAACCGGACGGCTGACCGTGCCGAGCTGCTTCAGGCCGACGAATTCCCCAATGCCGTGATCGACGTGGACGATCAGATCGCCGACCTTCAGGTCGCGCAGGTCGGAGAGGAAGGTCTTGGCGAGATTGCGCCGCTTCTCGGTCGGACGGCGCTCCTCCTCGAAAACGTCCGTCTCGACGTAGATTTGCAGCGCACCGTCGGCAAGGCGGAAGCCGCGAGACAGCGAGCCGACGGCTACCAGCACGGCGGCGGCGTGGACGTCTTCCGCGCGCTCGACGGGAACCGCGACGATTTCGTACTCCTGAAGAATCTCGACCGTGCGTTCGGCGCGGCCCGGGCTGTCGGCAACGAACAGCACCGTGTCACCGCGTTCACGCGCCTGGCGGAGGTCGGCGATCCAGTCGCCGGCGCGGCCGCGGAACTCGAGCGCCGGCTGACAGGAGACGTGGCGGACCTGCGGCGCCCCGGCCTCCTGGTCGCCGTCTTCAATCGTCAGCTCTTCGAGCCGATGCGCCGAGGCGATTCGGCGGTCGATCGCATCCCAGGTCGTAAACGCCCGATCCGGCGGTGCGGCGGCGACGTGACCGCGTGCGCGAGCGTCTTCGTAGCTGTTGTCGAGCTGCTCGCGAATCTTCCGCGCCTGCTGCTCCACCTGTTCGCGTTCGGACACGATGACCCGCGCGCCATGTGCCAGCGACAGAAAGTCGAGAATCGACACCCGCTCGTCCTCGTCTTCGAACCACTCGCGCACGGGGACAATCGACACGTGGTCGACGGCCCCGGTCGATCGTTGCGTCGTCGGATCGAACCGGCGCAGGGTTTCGACCATATCGCCGACGAACTCGATCCGGACCGGCTCGATGTCGTTTGCCGGAAACACGTCGAGGATGCCGCCGCGGACCGCGAAGGATCCATGCTCGTCCACGGGATCGGCGTGGGTAAAGCCGGCGTCAACGAGCAGGTCGGCGAGCGTCTGCGGGTCGATTTCCGTGCCTGATCTGAGTTCGATGGCCGCGCGGCGCAGG
>JBOGIQ010000035.1:0-28431 GCA_050742535.1 Vicinamibacterales bacterium
ATGTACGACTCCGCGCCATCGCAGCCGGCGGGCAAAGGCCTCGACTTCTACAAGTACCAGCAGAAGGAATACTTCATCAGCGGCACGGCTAACGGTCAGCCGTACACGACGCGGATGGTCGTGCGGATGCCCGCCGATCGCGCCCGCTTCAGCGGTCTCGTGCTCGTCGAATCGATGCACGGCAGCGGCGCCGCGCACATGTTCGAGTACACCTCGATGTACACGATGGCCTCGGGCCACGCCGCCGTCGAGATCGTCACCACCCCGAACACGCCGGGCGAGCTGACGAAGATGAACGAAGCACGCTACAAGGAGATGGCGCTCGTCGCCGGCCAGAACACCGACATCCTCGCCCAGGCCGGCGCGCTGATTAAGAGCGGCAGCCCGCTTGGCGGCGCGGTGCCGCGCAAGATGGTCCTCGCGGGAACCTCACAGACCGCCGGCATCCTGATCAACTACCTGCCGGGGCACGTGGTCTACCGCACGCCGAAGATGGAGCGCATCTACGACGGCTTCATGCCGACGTCCAACGGCTCCAACATCACACAGGACGTTGACGTCCCGATCGTCCACGTGCCGACGATGCACGAGGTGAGCGGACAGACGATTACGTGGCGGCAGGACAGCGACGAAGCCGGGAAGCAGTATCGCCTCTATGAGTTCTCGGGCATGGCGCACGTGGACACCCGCGACGCCGCGCGCATGATGCCGAACCCGTGCGCGCAGCCGCTCAGCACCTACCCGCTGCAGGCCTACATGTCGGTGGCGCTCAACCATCTGTTCAATTGGGTGGACAAAGGTGTGCCGGCGCCGCGCGCCGATCGCATCTGGCTGGATCGCAACGAGGCCGATGGCTCGACGATGGCACTCGACGATGCAGGCAACCCGCGCGGCGGCATTCGTAGTCCGTACGTGGACGTTCCGGTCGTCAAGTACCGGATTCGCCCGCCGGTGGCAAACCCGTTCCCGGCGAATCCGAGCGCCTGGATGAAAGCGAACGGCAACGAAAAGGGCGGAGGGCTGATGTGCAACCTCAGCGCCTCTCAGCTGGCGCTTTCGAAAGACGAGTTGAAGAAGCGCTACAAGAACAAGAAGAACTACGCGAGCATGGTCGAGCGCCGGGTCAACGAGCTCGAGAAGGCCGGGTGGTCGCTGCCGGTCTATCGCGAGCTGATTCTCAGCGACGCGGCGAAGGTTGATTTCTAACCGCGAAGGCCGCGAAGAACGCGAAGGGCGCGAAGATCACCATGCGATGGTCTCTGGGGCTGGCAGCGGTTGTGGCGATAACGATTGCTACGACTGTAACTGGCGCCCAGACGACCTCGAGTACGAAACCCTACGCCGTGCCGCGGACCCCGTGGGGCGATCCCGATCTGCAGGGCATGTGGCCGGGCAACGTCAGCGCGCCGCTGCAGCGCCCGGCCAACTTCGGCGAGCGCGGCACACTGACCGACGAGGAGTTCGCGCAGCGTCAGGCGCAGGCCCGCGCACAGGCGGAGGCGGACTCACAGCAGTTCGTGGCGACCGGGCGTGGCGGACGCGGAGGCCGTGGGGGTGGCGGTATCGGCCCGCCGGATCACTGGCTCGAACGCGGCTCACCCATCCGCCAGACATCGCTGATCGTCGATCCGCCCAACGGACGCCTGCCCGCGTTGGCGGCAGGAGCTGAAGAGCGGCGGAGAACCGCTCGCGGAGGGCGCGGCCTGCCGGGCGAGTGGCGCGGCACGGCGGATTCGTACGACGACCTGAACATCTACTACCGCTGTGTCACGCGCGGACTCCTCGGGTCGGTGATCCCGGTCATTTACGGCAACGGCAACGAGATCGTGCAGGCGCCCGGCTACGTCGTGTTTCGCAACGAGATGATCCACGAGAGCCGCGTGATCCCGCTCGATGGCCGGTCGCACGCGCCGGCGTCGATCCGGATGTACATGGGCGACTCGCGCGGGCGCTGGGAGGGCGACACGCTGGTGGTCGAGACGACGAACTTCACCGACAAGGTCGCCATCGGGTCGAACGGCGCGGGCTATCCCGGCGACCCCGGGTATCACAGCACGGCGCTGCGCGTCGTCGAGCGCTTCACGCGCACAGGCGCCGACACCCTCGTCTATGAAGCCACCGTCGACGATCCGCAGACCTGGGTCAGGCCCTGGACCCTGCGCATCCCGTTGATGCGCGGCCAGGACCCACACCTGTTCGAGTACGCCTGCCATGAAGGCAACTACGCCATGCGCAACATCCTGAGCGCCGCGCGCACCGAGGACAACAAGTAGTGGGATCTCCAGAGACAGTTTCCCCTCCCTCTTCGTGGCTTTTCATCAAGAACACTGAGTCCATCTGGGTCGAGCGGCCGCACGGGCGCCTGCTCGTCGTCGCCGGCCCCGGCGCGGCGCACGAGGAGCGCGACTTCATCAGCGACGAGGCGCTCGACCAGTTCCAGATCGCGCTCGCCGAGAAGCTGGCCGGCGACGGCTGGTTTCTGTGGGGCGTGAACCGCGAACGGCGCAGCGCCGATCGCCGCAAGACAGCTCGGGGAACAGCGGATCGCCGCGCGACACGGCGATCAACGTTCGAACGCGGCCCTACGGATTGAACCAGTAGGCGAGCTTCACCAGCAGCGTGTTGGTCGACGGCGTCGAGAACACGTTGCCGAAGTCGCGGCTGAAGTCGAAGTTGCCGCGCTGCGTGAAGCCCTCGCGCCCCTGCTGCCAGACGACGAACAGCGCGGAGCCGGGCCTGTACTCCCAGCGCATGACGTTCGTCGTGCGGAACGACAGGACATTGAAGTCGGCGTTGCCGGTGTAGGCGTACGGCGCGTAGCGGTCGCTGTGGCTCTCGGCGCGTGGACTGACCAGCTCCTTATAGCCGCCATAAGCGCCCGCCGAGACGAACGGCTGGGCGTACACCTGCAACGACACATTCGGAGTGATCGTGTAGTTCACCCGCGACGTCATCGCGATTGTCGTCTGCTCGAGGTGACCGAAGACGTAGCGCGTTTCGCCGCCCTCGATGACGTTGCGCACCCACTGTGCGTCATCCGTGTTCTGGTTGAAGGAGACGCCGAAGCTGGTCGAGAGCGCCGACGTTGGTCGGACCGTGATGCCGGGTGCGAGGTTGAGGAAGCTCCAGTAACCGCGCGGATTGCCGCCGAACGCCGACTCCCAGTTGAACGACACGAGCTTGCGGTCGTTGGTGTTCAGGTACTGCCAGCTGTTCCAGCCGGGGTTGGTATACGCGCCTGGTCCGCCGCGCGTCCTGCGATCGTCGAAGGTGCGGAAGTTGGCGTTGACTCCAAACCCGGAGGACCACTGGTTCTGGAACTGCCAGTGTGCGTTGAAGTTCAGACCGTTGTTCAGCACGTCGCCGTCGAAGTTGAACGCCGACCACTGATTCCAGTTGATACGCACGTTCCGCACGTACGTGCCTGGCGTGTCCCATCGAATCTGCAGCCAGCTGTTCTGCGGAATCCAGTCGGTGCGCTGCACGAATCCCAGATCGTTGGGGTCGAAGCCGGGCGACTGGTAACCCATGCTGATGCTGCCGCGCGTCCGCGCGCCCGCGATCTTCGCGAAGCCGAGGTTCCCCATGTGGCCCGACAGGCTGGTCGCCATTCGATCGAGTTCGACATGATCGGCGTCGGGACGCTGGAAGTAGTGCACGCTGCTCAGCTGCAGCCGCTCGATTGCAGCGGCGTTGCCGGCAATGCGGCTGCCCGCCCAGGAGCCAAAGAGCTGCCAGCGGTTTCCGAGACGCCAGTCGAAATCGCCACCGCCCGTCACCGCCGTCGACGGCAGGAACGACACCTCGTCGACAATGTCGCGGCTCGCCGTCGTCAGGATGAAACCGAACGCAGACTGGTCGGCGAACTCACGCTTCGCGCGCGAGACCGAGTACAGGGTCCGCGGTTCGATCACCGACGCGCGGCGTGCCGTGCCGGAGGCAATCTCCGCGTTTTCTTCCTGCGTGGCCGCGACGAGCGAGCCGACGGAGAACCGTCCGACACGGCCCGTCACCTTCCCGGCGCCGAGGATGGTGGACTCGCCGGGACGCAGGACGTATTCGCCGTCCGCCAGCGTCGGGAAGCCGCGCGGCGCGCGGCCGATGCGCCGCGAGTAGAACAGGTTGCAGTCGCGGCAGTTGAACGAGAAGTTGCCCGAGCCCTCGATGAAGAAGGGTCGGCGCTCCTGGAAGAACGTCTCGAACGCGCTCAGGTTGACGACGGCCGGATCAGCCTCCACCTGGCCGAAGTCCGGGTTCACCGTTGCCGTGAGCGTGAGGCCTGGCGTGATTGCGTACTTGAGATCGAGGCCGACTCGACCTGCGGGATCGGGATTCTTCTGAAACGGATTGCCCGCCTGCCGCGGCGCGGTCGCCATCTCGGCGACCGTATAGGGGACGAGCTCGAGCCGCTTGGTCGCGCTCGCCGGGACGACGCCACGCAGATCGCCGAACGACGAGACGAACCCGCTTGCCTTCTTCGACAGCAGCGGCCACGTGGTCAGCTCGTTGTTGCGCGCGACGATGCGTCCGATAGCCAGGCCAAGACGGCCGTCGCCGCCGTGGCTGAAGCGAAGCTGTGAGTACGGAATCTTGAACTCGGCGTACCAGCCGTCAGCGTCGAGGCGCGTCTTGACATCCCAGACCGCGTCCCAGCTGCTGTCTTCGTTCGTGTCGTTGAAGTGGTAGGTGTCGAGCTTCACTCCGGCCGGGTTGACGGCAAACCCGTAGGCGGTGCGATGGTCGTGGTACGAGTCGATGATGATGCGAATCCAGTCGGACGAGGTGTTGACGTCGCGCCGCGTGAGGAACGCCTTGATCTGGCCGGGGTCTGGATCGAACGCCTTGACCGCCACGTAGATCGCCGTGTCGTCGAACAGCACGCGCGCCTCAGTTGGAAACGTCGGGGCAGCGCCCTCGTCGGGGTCGCGCTGGACAAAGGCCGTAATCGGCTCGGCACGGCTCCACGATTCGTCGAGGTTGCCCTCGACGCGCACTGCGGACGCGCTTGGCGCCTCGCTCGTTGATTGTCCGAACGCAGGCACGGCACAGACGATTATTCCGATAACGGACAGGCTCTGACACAGGCTGTGCATCGATGACCTTAGACACCCGGTCTCGTGGAACGGTTGGGCGATAGTGTTACTTACGCAGGGGGATTGCCGAGGGGTGCACCCATGTCAAATAGTCAATGTAGACTCGCCCGATGCGCGCACGTGTGTTGGTCGCCGTCGCCCTGCTGACGGCAGGCCTCTCCTTTTCCGGCGGCGCCCAGGCGCCGCGAACCGCTCGGAGCGACGGCGACTGGCCGACGTACCGCCGCGATCTGGCCGGGACCGGGTATTCGCCGTTGAGCCAGATCAATCTTAAGAACGTCGCGACGCTCGCTCCAGCGTGGACGTTTCGGATCCAGAGCAATGCGCCCGCCGCCGCGGGACGCGGCGCGGCAGCCGTTGCAAACGTCAATTCCCAGGCGACGCCGATCGTCATCGATGGTGTGATGTATTTCCCCGGCCGTGACCGCGTGGAGGCGCTGGAGGCGGACACCGGCAAGGAGATCTGGCAGGCGCCAGTCACCGGTGGTGCGCCGTCAAGGCGCGGCGTCGCGTACTGGCCCGGCGAAGGCCGCACGCCACCACGGATCTTCTTCATGGCTGGCCGGCGCTTGATCGCGCTCGACGCAAAGACCGGCGCGACGGCCTCTGCCTTCGGGCAGAACGGAGAGATTGATATTGGAGTTCCGTACAACTCGGTGCCCGGCATCTTCAGGAACGTGGTCGTCGTGGGTGCCAACACGCCGCCGGGTGCGAGCGGCGGCATTGGCAATGGCCGCGCGTTCGATGCACGCACGGGCGTCAAGCTGTGGGAGTTCAGCTCCGTGCCCCAGCCTGGAGCCGTCGGGCACGACACCTGGGACGGCGACAGCTGGAAGGGTCGACTTGGCGTGAATGCCTGGCCGTTCTACTTCACCTTCGACGAGTCGCGCGGTCTGGTGTATCTGCCGCTCGCGTCGCCGATTCCGGGTGCCTTCGGCGGTGACCGGAAGGGCGCCAACCTGTTCGGAAACTCGGTCGTTGCGGTTGATGTTCAGACTGGACAGTACAAGTGGCACTTCCAGACGATCCATCACGACCTGTGGGATCACGATCCCCCTGCGCCGCCGGGATTGTTTGACGTCGTGCAGAACGGACGCCGGATTCCTGCGCTCGGACTCACGACGAAGTCGGGCTACGTCTACATCCTGAACCGCGAGACTGGTCGGCCGATTTTCGGAGTCGAAGAACGTCCGGTGCCAAAGAGCGACGTCCCGGGCGAGTTGGCGTTTCCAACGCAGCCGATCCCGCTGAAGCCGCCGGCACTCGCACGAGTGTCGTACACGTCCGCGGATCTTGTCACTGCCGCCGATACCAACGCCGAACACGCGAAAGCGTGCGCCGACTTGATCGCGCAGATCGGCGGTGTATACAACGCCGGACCGTTCACGCCATGGCGGTACAAGACGGAGGGCGGCGCACCTGGAGTCACGGTCGGATTCCCTGGCGGACTTGGCGGCGCAAACTGGGGCGGCATCGCCTTCGATCCCAACTCGCGATTCATCCTCGTCGCGACGCAAGACGTCGGGGCGTTGGGATCGATGGAAAAGACAAGAGAGGGATCGCCGGTCCCGTATAACAAGACAACTCCGGGGCGAGGCACGTTCGACGTCAGGATGGGTGACACAGACTGGCCGTGTCAGAAACCACCGTGGGGTCGCCTGACGGCAATCAACACGTCGACGGGAGACATCGCATGGCAGATTCCGCTGGGAATCACCGAGCAGCTTCCAACCGGCAAGCAGAACACCGGCCGGCCTGCTCTGGCCGGTCCTATTGCGACGGCAAGCGGACTCGTCTTCATCGCCTCGACGGACGACAACCGCTTCCGCGCCCTGGACGTGAAAACCGGGAGACAGCTGTGGGTCACGAAGCTGGAGCGGCGGGGCAACGCTGACCCCATCACCTATCTGGGCCGGAACGGCAAGCAGTACGTTGCCGTGGTGGCCACCGATACCCTGATGGTCTATTCGCTACCCTGATTACTTCTTCTCGGCCGGGATCGACGTAGCGGGGCCCATGCCCCACACCTGGATCACGGCCGGCTCCTTCTTGGCGCCGTCGTAGTGCACTTGCTTGGCTTTGTGGATCACGTAGCTCCCGGCGGGCGCCGGAACCGTGCTGTCCGGGTCGAACTTCTCGCCCGTACCCAGCCACCAGGTCCCGGAGATCACGACGAAGAACCGGTCGTTCTGGTGATAGTGCGGCCGGCTCATGTTGCCCGGCAGCCATCGCAGGCGGATCACGTACGGCCCCGGCTTCTCGGGATCGCCGAAGAGGACCGCGGTCTCGTTGGTCCCGGCCGCGTTCCTGACCCACGTGATGTTCTCGGGGGTGATGAACTCCACGGCCTTGCTGTCGATTTGTGCCCCGGACCCGATCATGACAGCGAGCATCATGCTGCAGAGAGCAAGGGCGGCGGCGCGCGTCACTCTGGTCATGGTCCCTCCCTGAGCCGCGTAAGATTTCACGCTTTCAGCGGGGATGCAATCCTGGACCGCGCGAGGCGTCCGCTTGTCGCGCGGCTAGAAGGCCCGAGGATTCAGGCCCAAGGCCCAAGGGCTGGTCAAGGAATCAGGCTTGAGCGCCGCGAACCTTGGGCGGGACTATTCGTCTATTGCACACCGGCGGCCGGGGAACGGTCGCAGCATGTACGCCGCCAGCCGCGCCGGCGAGTATCGCGCTCAAACGCGCAAGTGATCCAGAGAACGCTCAACGATGCTTCAGTGTCTCGAGCACGTCGTTACGTTCGATACCGACACCATTTAGCAGCTCGGAAAAATTACCTGTGACATCGTCTAGGAACGCCAACAGGATGTGAGCGGGCCTGATTTTTGTCTCTCCCAAAGTCTCAGCGATATCAAACGCACGCATCAACAGCCGGCCTCCCGCCATCGACATCGGCACCCCTATTGACTCGTCGAGTGGCTGTACACCGGGGTTATGAACGGTAATTGTGGTGATAAGTCGCTCGACGGTCCAATCCTCACGCATCCGTTCCCGCACCAGCGCGGAATCAGCGCGAAGGATGCCGATTAAGATGTGGTTTGGTTCGATACTGCGAGCCGCCGCCGCAGTAACCTCCGCGCGTGCGTGGTACAAGACAGTGATCGAACGCTGGGTGTAATGGTCCGGAGTTAAATCATCCGCAGACGTGGGGCGGTTCTGCATGTACGGCTCGGCGTTTATTCTCAGCCCGAACTCCGCTCCTGCAGATAGCGAACGACATCGCGCGTGGCAAGCACAGGCGCAGCGAGGCGTCGGCTAATTCCTGCTGCCTGGTTCCTGGACCAGCCCTTGGGCCTTGGGCCTGAATCCTGAGGCCTTCTGAAGTCCCGCCTGAAGGCGGACACGACGTTCAGGTGGTGGCCGGAAGCGGCACGGACCGGCGCTTGGCGGCGCGGCGGCGCGCGAACCGCTCGCGGATCGCCTCGATGTACACGTAATAGACCGGCGTGATGTAGAGCGTCAGCAGCTGCGAGACGAGCAGGCCGCCGACGACCGCCAGCCCGAGCGGACGGCGCGACTCCGCGCCCGCGCCGAGCGCCAGCGCGATCGGCAGCGTCCCGACCAGCGCCGCCATCGTCGTCATCATGATCGGACGGAAGCGGACGAGGCAGGCTTCGTGGATCGCTTCGACCGCCGTCTTCCCCTGGCGCTGCGCGTCGACGGCGAAGTCCACCATCATGATCCCGTTCTTCTTCACCAGACCCACCAGCATGATCACGCCGACGAACGCGTAGAGGTTCAGGTCGACGTCGAAGATCATCAGCGTCAGCAGGGCGCCGAGACCGGCGGCCGGGAGGCCCGAGAGGATCGTCAGCGGGTGCGTGAAGCTCTCATACAGCACGCCCAGCACGATGTAGATGACGACGATGGCCATCAGCAGCACGAGGCCAAGCCCGCGCAGCGAGTCCTGGAATGCCTGCGCCGCTCCCTGGAACGTCAGCGTGACCGTGGCAGGAATCGTCTGCGCCGCGGCCGCCTGAATCTGCGTCACCGCGTCGCCAAGCGCGAGCCCGGGAGCCAGGTTGAACGAGATGTTCACCGACGGCAGCTGGCCGAAGTGGTTGACTTGGAACGGTCCGACCGTCGTCTCCAGGCGCGCGACCGACTCGAGCGGGATCAGCCGCCCGCTATTCGACCGTACGTACAGCAGCGACATCGCCGACGGGTCGCTCTGGAACTGAGGCGCCACGCGCAGCACGACCGGATACTGATTACTCGGCGCGAAGATCTGCGTGACCTGCCGCTGCGCGTAGGCGTTGCGGAGCGCATCCTCGACCTGGTTCGCCGTGAGCCCGAGCGCCGACACCTTGTCGCGGTCCATTTCGACCGACACCTGCGGCGTGTTGAGGCGCAGATCGCTGTTGACGTCCAGCAGGCCCGGAATGCTGCGGATGCGCTCCTCGAGCACCGGTGCCCAGCGGTACAGCTCCGCGGTGTCGGCGTCCTGCAACGTGAACTGATAGATCGGACGACCGCCTCCGCCGCCCAGGTTGATTGGCGGCGGGTTGGTGGGGAACGCTCGGATGCCGGGAACCTGCGCCAGCTTCGGCCGCAGCGAGGCGATCACTTCGTCCACCGAGCGGGCTCGCTGTTCGCGCGGGTCCATCTCGACGAACAGCCGTCCGGTATTCACGCCGCCGGCGGCGTTGTTGCCGACGAGCCCGACGTTGTGCGACACGGAGAACACGTCCGACTCGGCCATCACGATGTCGGCGATCTGCAGCTGGTGCCGGACCATGTCGTCGAAGCTGATGCCTTCCGCCGCCTCGGTGTTGACCACGAACCGGCCCTGATCTTCGTTCGGCAGGAATCCCTTCGGCACGATGGTGAAGAGATAGACCGTCACGCCGAGCAGAACGATTGACAGCGCCATGGTGGCCGCGCGGAAGCGCAGGCAGACGCCCAGCGTCGTGCCATACGCGCCGCGCCAGGCGTCGAACACGCGTTCGAAGGCGTTGTAGAGCGAGCCATGACGCGTGCTGTGCGGTGGCCGCAGGAAGCGGCTCGCCAGCATCGGCGTCAGGCTGATCGACACGAAGCCTGAAATCAGGATCGCCGCGCCGATCGTGATCGCGAACTCGTGCAGCAGCCGTCCGACGACGCCGCTCATGAAGAAGACCGGGATGAACACCGCCACGAGCGATGCGGTCATGGACACGATGGTGAAGCCGATCTCCTTCGACCCGTCGAGCGCGGCCTGCATCGGCGGCTTCCCCATCTCCATGTGCCGCACGATGTTCTCCAGCATCACGATCGCATCGTCGACGACGAAGCCGACCGAGAGCGTCAGCGCCATCAGCGAGAGGTTGTCGAGGCTGAAGCCGAGCACGTACATGATCGCGAACGTGCCAACGATCGAACCGGGCAGCGCCAGGCTCGGAATCACCGTCGCCGACAGGTTGCGCAGGAAGAGGAAGATCACGAGCACGACCAGCACGACGGTCGCCACGAGCGTGAGCTTCACGTCGTGCACCGATTCGCGGATCGTCGCCGAGCGGTCGCTGCGCACGTCGAGCTTCACCGACGCAGGCAGCTGGGCCTGGATGCCAGGCAGCAGCTCCTTGATGGCGTCGACGATCTGCACCACGTTCGTGCCGGGCTGCTTCTGAACGGCGAGGTAGATGCAGCGATCGTGGTTCTGCCAGCTCGCCGTGCGATCGTTCTCGACGCCGTCGTAGACGCGCGCCACTTCGTCCAGCCGGACCGGATAGCCGTTGCGGTAGGCGATGATCGACGGACCGTACGCCGATGCGCGCATCAGCTGGCCGTTCGTCGTGACGACAAACGTCCGGTCGCCGAAGATCGTGCCGGTCGGCATGTTGACGTTCGCGTCCTGGACGGAATTGGCGAGCTCGTCGATGCCCAGGCCGCGCGCCGCGAGCTGCCGCGGATCGACGTCGATGCGGACCGCGTACTTCTGCGAGCCGAAGATGTTCACCTGCGCGACGCCGCTCACCGTCGAGATGCGCTGCGCCACGTTCGTCTGCGCGAGCTCGTCCAGCGCCGACAGGCTCAGCGTGCTCGAACGCATAACGATGAAGAAGATCGACTGATCGGCCGGATTGACCTTCTGGTACGACGGCGGCGCCGGCATTTCACCCGGCAGCTGACGCGAGGCGCGGCCGATCATCGACTGCACGTCCTGCGCGGCGGCGTCGATGTTGCGATCGAGGTCGAACTGCAGCGTGATCTCAGTGCCGCCCTGCGTGCTCGTCGAGTTCATGCTCGTGAGGCCGGCAATGGCCGAGAACTGCTTCTCGAGTGGCAGCGCCACCGACGACGCCATCGTTTCCGGGCTGGCGCCGGGCAACCCGGCCTGCACGCGGATCGTCGGGAAATCAACGCTTGGCAGATCGGCGACCGGCAGCTGTTGGTAGGCGAGGCCGCCGAAGACGAGGATCCCCGCAATCAGGAGCGTGGTGGCAACGGGGCGGCGAATGAAGATGGACGAGAGGTTCACGGCCTGCCCCGAGCTGGGTCGAGGGGCTTGCCCCGAGCGAGCGGGTCGGCGCCCGGCGAGTCGAGGGGCTGCTTCACGCTGATCCGGCCACCTGGCACCAGACGGAGGTGACCGTCGGTGACGACCGTTTCACCTGGCTTTACGCCGCTGGCAATCACACTTTCGGCGCCGCGAATGCGGGCGACGGTGATCGGGCGCATCTCCACCGACTGATCGGGCTTTACCGCAAAGACGTAGGCGCCCTCCTGCCCCGCCTGCACGGCGACTGACGGGACCACGATCGCTGTCGGGTCGGTGGACAGCGTGACGACGACGGTGACGAACTGCCCCGGCCACAGCCGGCCGTCGCTGTTCGGGAACGTTCCCTTGATGCGAATGGTGCCGGTGTTCTGATCGACCGCGTTGTCGATGAAGGCGATTCTCCCGCTTGCCGGAGTCCCGGTGCCCTGCGGCGTCGCCGCCACCGTGAGGGAGCCGCGCGACATGTAATGCCGCAGGTCCGCCAGACGAGCTTCAGGAATCGTGAACGCGACCGAAATCGGTGCGACCTCGTTGATGACGACCAGCGGCGTCTGATCGTTGGCGCGAACGAGGTTGCCCTGGTGCACCATCAGCGCTCCCGTCCGGCCGGAAATCGGCGCCGTGATCGTCGCGTATTGCAGCTGGATCTTCGCGTTCTCGAGCGCCGCGCGGTCCGCCTCGACCGTCGCGTTCAACGCCGCCACCGACGTCCGCGCCGTGTCGCCCTGCTCGCGCGGGGCGATGCCCCGATCCACGAGCTGCTGGAACCGCGTGGCCTGCACTTCCGCGTTGGCCGCCTGCGCCATGTCGCGCGTGAGGTTCGCCTGCGCCTGCCCGAGCGCCGCCTCGAGCGGACGGCGATCCAGCTCGAACAGCACCTGGCCGCGCTGGACGATGTCCCCTTCGCGGAAGTTGACGGATATCAGCTGCCCGGTAATCTGCGAGCGGATGGCCACCGACGAGTACGGCTCGACCGAGCCGATCACCTGAATCTCGATCGGCATCGGTTTCTCGACAACGGTCGCCGTGGTCACCGGGACGGCCGGCGGACCGCCGCCCCGGCCTTCGGCGGTGTCCCCGGCGGTGCTGTCGGCCGTGCAGGAGGCGCTGGCGCCCAGTACGAGTGCGACGAGGATGATCCGGACGAGTTTCATGAAGGGTCCCAGGTTCGTATTAACCCTGCTGATCTTAATCGACCGCGCCGACGTGGAGTCCGGCTTCAGCCGGATTCACCAGCCTCCAGGGGGAAGATAGCGGAAACGAACCAGGAAGACCTCCCGGCCTTGCCCGTGCTGTGCCATCTCGAGGAGTTCCTTGACCGTGTCGAAGCCGGATTCACGGGCCAGCTCCCGCGTGATGTCCGCCCGCCTGATCGGTTCAATCGACTCGACGAGGATGTGGCCCTCGTCCATGGGGTAGCGGCCACCGACTTTGACGTGCGCTTTCGTCCAGATGCGAATGCTGCAGCGGATGCGCCCGCGCCGGACGCCTTCGCGGAGGCGTTTGGTGAAGACCATGCGGCGAGCATAGATCGTCCGGAAACTGTCGGGTTGTCGGCTGGCGCCCGGCGCGGGCTTCGATCGTCAGCACGTGGCTACTGACAGACTCCCCGTTTAGCGGTCGACCGAGAACAACACTTGCCGTGTAGCCTGATGACGTCGCGTGCGCGCGTCGAACATCAGCACATAGCTGCCCGGCTGAAGATTCTCGAGCGGCAGGCGCGCCAAGTATCCGGCTCGGCCGGCGTCGGGAATAATCGCCTGGATATTAACTGCGTTCCCGCCCGTGTACTGATTGGCGCGCGCCAACCACGCTCCGACCACCGGCTGGTCCGCGTCACCGCTGGTATACACCTCAGCGTACGCAGTGAGGACGTCCTTGCGACGAAACGACCGCTCGACCGTCGGATGCGCACCCATTACCTTCAACAACAGCTCGTCGCCTCGGGCCATTCGCTCTGTCCCCAGCGCCTGCGACGCGATAACCATCCCACTCATCGAGAGTGGGAGCTTGTCGAAGTCCGGCACGTCGACGTCGCCGACGACCATTCCGGTCTTCCCGTTTGGCTGGTGGACCGCGAAGCGAATCTGCTGGCGGCCGGGAGCAACTCTGAGCCACTCGAGAAAACGAAGCCCGTTCGCCCGCACGGACTCACGTGATGCCGCAGAAAGGTCGAGCGAGTACACCTGAAATTCACCCGTCGCTGTGCCATCTGGCTTCACGGCCCTGTATGCCACCTCTATGCGCTCACCCGGATCGAGAACGAGGTCGGGGCCGCGCGCCTGCGCCGCCAGTAGCACTGAGCCGCCGTTCGTTCTTCGAAATGGTGCGACCGAAAAATCGATGGTCAAGCCGCTGACCGGCAGCGGCAGCCGCAGTGCCTCGTGAGTGGCCGGCGTGAGTCCAGACGTATCGAGTTCGATCGCCGGTGCTAACTCGACGTCAGCATCGAGGGCATAGTAGCCGCGACGCGCGCGAACGGTCGCCCCCGCACGGTTGACGCGCACGGTCAAGGAGTGGAACTTCCCGTCGCGATGCTCGACCGGTGGCGTATAGCCGAGCAGATAGTACTCGTTGCTGTTGCGGACGAAACGCTGGAAGGCCCCTCCCCAGTTATTCGAGTTGACGATCGCATCCCCGCCAGTCTCCTCTGCAATCGCGCGCTGCGCGGCCATGCCGGCGAGCCCTCCCAATTCCGTACTCATTCCTGCGGTGGACACGACGTTGACGGCAACGTTGTTTCGTGTCGCGCAGCGCAGCGCGTCGCGCTGCGACATGAACGCGTTAACCATCGGGCCGTTGTTGCGGCTACGTTCGGGAATCACAGTCCATAGCGCGGGAGGGTCGAAGAACAGAATTGCTTTTCGTCGTCCGCCAACAGTGGCCAATCGTTTGCACACGTCTTCGAGTACTTCGAAGCTGCTGCGAATGACCTGACTTCCCTGACTGGCCTCAGCGGGATCGTCGCTCTGCAGCCGGTCGATCGCTTCGAGGAGCAGACGGCGGTTTGAGGTAAACCCCTGGGCGCCGCTCATCGTGCCATGGACGTGGATTACTGCGGCCTGATCGTTCGGTCCCATCGCCTCGTCGACGAATTTACGTGCCACCGACTTGGCGCGTTCACCGTATCCGTTCAGAAGCATCACCCACATGCGGCCGGTACCGGCGTTGCTGACGACATCAGCCTCACGGTTTCCAGGGATCCGACGGGTCGCTTGCGAATCGACAGCCAGATCCACGAAGGTTGCCGACTCGATCGTCTGAGGCACGCCTTCGTCTAGCAACGTGAAATCGTCCTTCGTTAGATTTCGGATCGTCCGCCCGGCACTGTCAGCCACACGAACATCTACTTCGATGGATTGAACAGTGGTGCGAAACAGCGGAAGTTGTTGACGTGCCGCTGACGGACCATGAACCCAATTTGTGGCGATCACAATCGCCGTGACGGCAATGGCGCGAACTCTCCTACACAACCTTTCGGGCTCTTGATGCGTCACGAACCAAGTCGAACTGAAACAGTCCCGTCAACCTTGGCAATAGTATTCTCCAACGGCATCGCACGTAGCCGAGCCGGCGATCAGGCAATACCCCGGAAAGTACTTACCAGAGCGTGCGGACGGGGTACTGAGTGATCAGCGGGTCTGGCGTCACGATCGCCAGGCCGTGGGCCACGGCCTGCGCGATCAGCATGCGATCGAACGGATCGCGGTGCAGCGGCGGCAGGCGCGTGCCGTAGAGCGCCGACTCTTCGTCGAAGGGCAGCGCGTCGACACCACGCAGCTCTCGCTCGGTGGGCACGAGCGTCTGCGGCGGTTCGGGAAGAGGCAATTTGCCGACGCGGTGCTTCGTGACGATTTCCCACACCGACACCGCGCTCAGAAACACGTCGTTGCCGGGATCCGCGATCGCCCGCTGGGCGGCGGCCGACAGGGCCGCGCCGCCGCCCGCCAGCCACAGGAAGGTACAGGTATCGAGGAGAAGCTTCACGCAGTGTTCTAAGAACGGTTGCCGCGGACTTTGCCCGCCCGAGGACGCGACTTCGTGCGTGATCGCCCTTCCGCGGCCGCTCCTTCCCACGATTCGAGCTCGTCGTCGGACATCGGATCGAAGAACGACGGCGGCGGCACGTCGAAGACAGGCCGCCCGGGGAGAGGTCCAACCGGGCGCGGCTCAGTCCGAACCGCCGACACGTGACGCAGTTCCGCGACCGGTGTGTTGTGCCGGCAGACGACGATGCGCTCTCCTTTCGCGGCGCGGTCGAGGTATTCAGAAAGCCGGGCTTTCGCTTCGAAGATGTTGACCTTTATCATGACTATATTTTGAACCAAATGTCAGACCGGCTCAACCGCCTTGAAGGCAGTGCATAGCGCTTCTGGCGCGTCGGGAGGCCGTGTCGCCGCCGTCGGGGTCGGTTACTTCGAAGCCGCAGCCTGCAGGATCGTCAGGACCACGCTCATGTCCCTGTTGCCGCGATTCTTCGCGAGCATGAGCGGAGTTTGACCGCGCTTGTTCTGAACATCCAGCCGGGCACCCCGCGCGAGGAGAGACCGGACGATTTCCGGAGAGGCGCGGCCAGCGACGGCGGCATGCAGCGGGGTGTCGCCGTTGTTGTTCGTCGCGTTGATATCCAGACCGCGCGCCAGCAGCAGTTCGATCGTCGCAACGGCTTCCTCGGGCGGCCCCTGGTCGTACGACGGCGCCGCGGGACTGCCGTCGCGCCAGCCAAGGCCGGAGGCGAACATCAGCGCGTTGTTGCCATTCGCCAGCGTGGCCGCCGGGTCGGCGCCGGCGTCGAGCAGCAGCCGGACGATCGCGGCGTCACCCGACTTCGCCGCCCGCATCAGCGGCGTCGCGCCGGCAGCCAGCGTCGAGTCGCCGATGGTGTGCTGGCGCTGCATGATCGCGGCCTTCAGCTTCGCGTTCGGATCCGCCTTCTTCTCGAGCAGTCGTCTGGTGAGCTCGACGGCGTCGAGCGCGCCGGACGGCTTTGGATTCGGCCGCCCGTGACCGACGGCGAGGCGATGCATGTCGGCGGTGGCATACAGCGGACCCATGCCGGCATCCTTGTCGGCAACGTTCGGATCGGCGCCGGCTTCGAGGAGCATCGCCGCGAAATCATAGTGGGCGTTGATGATGGCAACGACCAGCGCCGTCGCGCCGTCGGGATCGACCAGATCGAGCTTCGCGCCGCGCGACGCCAGCACGCGCCCGGCCTCGATGGCGTTGCCACGCGCCGCGTACATCAGCGGCGTCCAGCTGCCGAGCGGCAGGATCGACTGACCGCTCCGCCGCCGGTACGTCTGCGTCGCCGAACGCACATCGACGTCGGCGCCGCGCGCCGCAAGCAGGCGGACGGCTTCGCCGTGGTTCTCGGCAGCCGCCCAATGCAGCGCCGTCTCCCCGTGCCACTTCTCGACGGCATTCACGTGCGCTCCCGCGCCCAGCAGGATTGCGAGCGCCTCGGGCCGTCCGGTGCGTGCCGCCGTCATCAGGATCGTCTCGCCTTCCGGGAGCACCGCATTGACGTCCGCGCCCGCCTCAACGAGAAGTGTGATGACCGGCGCGCTGCCGTTCACTGCCGCAAGCTGCAATGCGGTGACGCCGTACCGATTCGCGAGCTTCGCGTTCCCGCCCGCGCGCAGCAGCGTTCGCACCATGTCCACATCGTTGGCGCGCGATGCCCAGTGAAGCGCGGTCGTACCATCCGCTTCCGGTGCGTTCACATCCACACGCTGCTTGATCAGCGATTGGACGGCAGCACTGTTGCCGGCTTTAACTGCGTCAACGATGGGCGGACTGGAATCGGCGAGTGCTATTGAGCTGAGCGCGAACATTACCGCGAGCGCAGCCATCGACGATCGTGGCGCGGACGTTGTCACGTCCGCGTAGGCGCGCCTGACAAGGCGCGCCCCACGATCGGAGAAAAAGGACATCACAGCTGCAGCCGGCCCGTGCTTTCGCCGAACTTCTCGAGCGGCGTGCCGAACATGTCGGCCACCGAGAGCCACACGTTGGCGATCGATGTCCACTCGGGCGCGACGATGAAGCGGTTGCCCCTGAGGCGGCCGCCGGCACCACCCACCAGCGAGAACGGGAGCGGATAGGCGTTGTGCGCCTGGCCGTCGCTCATGCCGGTGCCGAAGGCAATCAGCGCGTGATCGAGCACGCTGCCGTCGCCCTCGGGCGCCGCCTTGAGCCGCTCGACGAACTTCGCGAAGAGCGCCGTGAAGTGCGTGGTGATCGTCGCGTGCTGCGCCATCTTGGCCGCTGCGTTGCCGTGGTGCGAGATGTCGTGGTGCGCTTCGCTGATGCCGAGCGCCGGGAACGTCCGCATGCTCGCTTCGCGCGCCGTCATGTAGGTGAAGACGCGCGTCAGGTCCGCCTGCCAGGCCACGGCCAGCAGGTCGAACATCAGCGCCGCGTGGTCATCGAACGCTTCCGGAATGCCGACCGGGGCCGCCACCGCCGTAACGCTGGCCGCGTTCCGCGACTCGGTCAGCTGAATCCGCCGCTCGATCTCGCGCACGTCGTCCAGGTAATCGTCCAGCCGCGCGCGGTCCTGCGCGCCCACGCGTTTCTGCAGCCGGCGTGCTTCCTCGGCGATCGAGTCGAGGATGCTGCGGTTCTCCTGCATGCGGCGCAGGCGGCTGGCCGCGTCGCCGGCGCGGCCGAACATCCGCTCGAAGGCGACGCGCGGGTTGATCTCCATCGGCAGCGGCGAGGCCTCGCCGGCCCAGGAGATCGTATTCATGTAGGTGCAGCTATAGCCGGGGACGCAGCCGCCGATGTAGCCGGAGAAATCCTCCGTCGCGAACTCGAGCGACGGGAACGGCGACTCCTGGCCGATCTGCCTCGCCAGCACCTGGTCGATGGTGATGCCAAGGCTGATGTCCTGGGCTTCCGTCTGCTTGGCAACGACGCCACTCAACCAGCCGGCGGAGCTCACGGCGTGGTCCGTGGCGTTCTTGCCGCCGGCACGTGAGAGGTTCCCGATGACGGTGACGTAGTCGCGATGCGGCGCCAGCGGCGTCAGGATCGGAGTGATCTCGAGCTCGCCTGCCGCTTTCGGCATCCAGCTGGTCGTCGGCGAGTTGCCAATCGGCGCGCCGTTCGGGACGTAGACGGCGCCGAAGCGCAGCGGTGCACCGGCACGCTGCCGGCCGCGGGCGAACGCCGGCGTCATGGCGTCCAGAAACGGCAGCGCCAGCGCGGTGCCGAGCCCGCGCAACACCGTGCGGCGGGACAACGCTGTCTTCGTTACGAACATTCGAGCTCCAGTGGGTTGCCTGGGTCGCCTGGGTAGCCTGGGTTGCCTGGGTCGCGTAGGTTGCCTGGGTCGCCTGCGTAGCCCGGGTTTTCCCCAGGCAACCTAGGCAACTCAGGCGACCTAGGCAACCTTTTTTCTCATCCGGAACGGCTCGCTCTTCACGATGCCCACGAACAGCGACGAGAACCGGTAGTTCTGCCGGCTGGCGTCGCGGACGATTTGCCGGACGACAGGCATATCGTACGACTCCAGACCCCGCCCCAGCGCGTAAATCATCAGCTTCTCGGTCAGTGTGAACACGAATGCATCCTGGTGCCTGAGCAGCGCCTGCCGCAACTCGACGACGCCGTTTATCGCCGTCCCGTCCGGGGCGAGGCCTGTCGCGTCGATCGGCGCGCCGGCCTCGCGAACCCGCCAGCCGCCCACGGCGTCGAAGTTTTCCAGCACGAACCCCAGAGGGTCGGTCACCCGATGACAGCCGGCGCACGCCGGGCTCTCCCGATGGATCGCCATCCGTTCGCGCATGGTCTTCGCGACGCGTCCCGGCGCCGGCTCCAGCGCCGGCACGTCGGCGGGTGGCGGAGGCGGCGGCGTCCCCAACAGGTTTTCGAGGATCCATTTGCCGCGCAGCACCGGCGCGGTGCGATCGGCATGCGATGTCGCGAGGAGGATGCTGCCCTTGCCGAGGAGCCCGCGCCGCGCCTCGTCTGTCAGCGTCACGCGGCGGAATTGACTGCCGTAGACGTACGGGATGCCGTAGTGCTTCGCCAGCCGCTCGTTGACGAAGGTGTAATCGGCGGTGAGCAGATCGAGAACCGGGCGGTCCTCGCGGAGCACGGCGCCGACAAACATCTCGACTTCCCGGCGCAGGCCATCGCGCAGGTCGTTGTCGAAGTCGGGGAATTCGTCGGTGTTGGGCGCCGCGTTCTGCAGGTTGCGTACGTGCAGCCACTGGCCGGCGAAGTTCTGCAGCAGCGCCTCGGCGCGCGGGTCCGCAATCATCCGCCGCACCTGCGCCTCGAGAACGTCCGGCGTGCGCAGCCGGCCCTGCTCGGCGAGCCGGAACAACGTGTCATCCGGCATGCTGCTCCAGAGGAAGAACGAGAGCCGCGTCGCCAGCTCGTGGTCGTTCACCTGGAAGGCATCGCCCGGCGTCGCATCCGCACGGTCATCCTCAACGCGGAACACGAACGACGGGCTCGCCAGCAGGCGACGCAGCGCGAGCTGAATGCCGGTCTCGAACGTTCCCTTCCTGCGGCCGTCGCGGTAGAACGCAAGGAGCGTATCGGCCTCGCCGTCGCGCAGCGGCCGCCTGTAGGCGTTGCGCGCGAGCGTCGTGACGATGCGGCGCGCGCACGACTCCTCGTCCGTAGGGCGGGTTCCGGCAAGCCCAAGTGCCTGGCGAGCCGGACCCGGCGGGTAGCAGCTGAAAATCCGCCGGCGGCTGGCCGTATCGCCGGGCCCGGTCGGGTTGAACGGCCCGGAGACGGTCAGGAACTTCACGTGCGGCCGGCCCGTCGAGTCGTAGGTCCCGGCGTTGCTGCGCAGGAAGGGCCGCAGCCGGTTCGTCCCCTCGCCGATCTTGCGAATCCACGCGGCCGTGACCAGCCGCGATCCGGCTTTCACAGTCACTCGCGCGCGCAGCCGCGCGTCGGTGGCGTCGGAACGGGCGGTCACCTGTCCGGTCCCGCTGTCCGCCTCGCCTCCGACCGTGCCCAGGAACACGCGCTCTCCGTCCACGCTGATCTCGAGCTGGTGCGGCAGCTCGAGCCCGCGGATGCCCTCGGTGTTCGTGCGGATTAGCCCGACCTGGAACTGATACTCGCCGTCGAGCGGAAAGTAGTGCCGGACCCCGATGCCGCCGACGGTACCGAGTGGCAGGCCGTCCTGGTGCTGGCTCTGCGACTGATCGCCCCGTGTGAAGTAGTTCTCCGCCGCCGGCACGGTGGCCGGATCGCCGATCGCCAGCGCGCTGACCTTGTCCGCGGCGGTCAGATACCGCTCGAGCAGCGCCGGCGAGACTGCCTGCAAGTCGGCGTTGTTGTCGAAGCCGAACGCTGAATCATCGGCAGGCAGCAGCGACCGGACGTCGACGTCGAGCGCCAGCAGGTCGCGGATGACGTTGCCGTACTCCGCCCGATTCAGCCGGCGCAGCAGCGGCCGGCCCGGATCTCGTGGCGCGCGATCGAGTTCTTCGGCGAAGGTACTGAGCAATGCGGCCGTGGCGGGAGCATCCGGCCGTGGCATCCCGGGCGGCGGCATGGCGCCCGCGCGCAGCTTCCGCTGCACCTCTTCCCACACCGGCGCATGGTCGCGGACGGAACCGCGAGAGACGACGTCGAGCGCCAGCCCGCCGGTCTTCGTCTTCTCGTTATGGCAGGAGACGCAGTACCGCGCGACGAGGCCATCGCGATCCAGATCCGCGGCGGTGCTGGCCCCGCTGAAGCGGGGTCCTCCGTTCGATTGTGCCGCAGTGAACGGACTCACGCACCAGACGAGCGCGGCCACCGCGATCGCCGTCGTCGTGTCCGCCTCGAGGCGGACCTTCAGCGAAGGCTGCATCAGAATTCCAGAACCCCGCGGCCGCGCGCGTGTGCCGGGGTACGAAGTGCCCGAATTTTACACCCGACTTTCGAGGAAAAACCTGCGTCCTACCCTACAATTACGGGCGCCAGCCCCATCCCCCGTGGAGGTCGTGAATGTCGTTCAGGTGGTTCGTTCCTGTCCTGGTTGTTCTGGGCCTCTGCGCGGCCGGCGTCCGCGCGCAGGAACAGTTCACCCTGCTCGCCACCGTCCTCGACCCGGAGAAAGGCACTCCGGTCGAATCGCTGACCCCAGCGGACGTCCGCGTCAGCGAAGACGGGCAGCCGGCCAAGGTGACGAAAGTGGAAGCAGTGGTCCGTCAGGTCAAAGTCCAGGTCCTCATCGACAACGGCGTCGGCATCGGCTCGAACCTGGCCGAGCTCCGCAGCGGCGTGCGCAACCTGCTCAGCGGTCTGCCGCCGGACGTCGAAACGACGGTCGTCACGACGGCGCCGCAGGGCCGCATTCTTGTACGGCCGACCAAGAACCGCGAGGAGCTGCTCAAGGGCGTCGATCGACTGGCCCCGGATTCCTCGACGGGGCGATTCACCGAGTCGCTCAGCGAAGCGGTCGAGAGGGCGAACAAGGAGAAGGACACGTACACGGTCATCATCTGCGCCGCCACGACGAGCGGCGACGGCCAGGTCATGGCCACCCAGATGCAGCGCGTGATCAAAGCGCTGGGCGGCCGTCCGATCATCGTCCACGTGCTGATGTACTCGGGCGAACGGTCGGCGAGCGGGGGCGACGCGCAGATCGATCTCGGACAACGCGTGACGAAGATGACCGGCGGGCGCTACGAGAACATCAACAACATGACCCGCTACGTGACCCTGCTTCCGGAGCTCGGCGCCGACGTCGCCAAGCAGGCGACGGGCAACACGCGGCAGTTCCGGATCACGGCGCAGCGGCCGGACGGCAAGAAGGGCGATTTCGGCAAGCTGGCAATGAGCTCAGGGCCGCGCGCCGTCACAAGCGTAAGGCTGGAATAGGATCAGGGATCAGGGAACAGGGATCAGGGAACAGGGATCAGACGGCAGGGATCCGACGTCTGATATCCGGAAGGAGCACGCGTATGCGTCGAGTGATCAGCAGGCTTGCCGCGGTTGTCCTCGTCATCGGGGGGACCTCCACGCTGTCCGGCAACACCATGTTCACCTCCGCCGTGCACGACTACCGCGTCGTCACCGTGGTGGACGGCCTCGTGCAACCCTGGTCGATCGCTTTCCTGCCAGGCAATGACATGCTGATCACCGAGCGCCCAGGCCGCTTGCGCATCGTCAGGAACGGCAAGCTCCTGCCACAGGCGGTCGACGGTGTGCCCAAGGTGTTCCACTCCTCCCAGGGCGGCCTGCTGGAAGTGATGCCGCATCCGAACTTCGCCTCGACTCGTCTGCTCTATCTGACGTACTCGAAGCCGGGTGCGACCGACGCACAGGCGACGACCACGCTCATTCGCGGGCGCTTTGAAAACGATCGCCTGACGAACGTGCAGCAGCTCTTCGAGGCTGTCGCGCAGGGACGCAATCACTTCAGCGGCAAGATTGCCTTCGACGGCAAGGGCTACCTGTTCCTGTCGGCCGGCGATCGGCAGGCGCCGCCGGAAGGCAACCTCGAGGCGCATCCGGCGCAGAACGTCGCGAACCATCAGGGCAAAATCATCCGGCTGCACGATGACGGCCGCGTGCCGGCGGACAATCCGCTGTCGAAACAGGCGGCGGCACGGCCGGAGATCTGGAGCTACGGTCACCGCAACGTGCAGGGCCTGGCGATCCACCCGACCACGGGCGAACTGTGGGCGAACGAACATGGACCTCAGGGCGGCGACGAGTTGAATCGCGTCCAGCCGGGCCAGAACTACGGCTGGCCGGTGATCGGATACGGCGTCAACTACACGACCGGCGCCGCCATCCATGCCGGGACGCACCGCGACGGGATGCAGCAGCCGGTCAACATCTGGGTGCCGTCGATCGGCATCTCGGGGCTGATGATCTACACCGGCGATCGATTCCCGAAATGGCGCGGCAATATTTTCGTCGGCGGCATGGCGGCGCAGCAGCTCTCGCGCCTCACCGTCGAGGGATCACGCGTCGTCAGTCAGGAGCTGCTGGTGCAGCGGATGGGCCGTATCCGCGACGTGCGGCAGGGACCCGATGGATACATCTACCTGGTCACCGACGACCGCGATGGCAAACCGACTCCGGTGTACCGCATGGAACCGGTCGAGCGGGCGCCGATCAAATAAACCGTTCGAATCGTTCGAATCGTTCGAGTCGTTCAGCGTCTCGCGCGAACTTCCGCCGCTCTTGCCTTGATCAGCCGCTTGACCAGGACCACTGGCAACGGCTGGTCGAGCGGAAACTGAATCGTTCCCTTCGACGTCCTGTAGCCCTTCAGACTGGCCGCGTACGCGCGCCTGATCCGATCGCCCATCGGATAGAGGCTGGTGTGCTCCCGGAACGCTGCGTAATAGATAAAGACCTTCCCGCCCAACCGGAAACCGGGAATCCGATAGGAAAAGGTTTCGACTGCGGATGGGGCGATCGATCTGATGATCGCGCGCATCTCTTTCATCCGGCGGCGGGACGCCGGCGGCAGTGCGGCGAAGTACTCGCGAACCTGCTCTGCGGGAGTCGCCATCGCGCAGCTCCTTTCGAACGACTCGAACGGCTCGAACGATCAAGACGTCGACAGACTCTGAATACTGCGGCGGAACTCGAGCGGGTTGGCGATGTTGTGGAACGTCTCGCGCACGCCGCCGGTGCCGGTCAGCGTGATCGTGCCGAAGTTGAAGATACGGCCGGTGAGGCTCTGATCGACCGAGATGGCTTCCACCTGGCGGATCAGCAACTCGAGCGTGCGGCGCTGAATGAGACCGACCTTGATGATCACGCGCTTGCTGGTGACGCCGAACTCCGACGTGGCGCGTTCCAGCCAGGGCGGCACTGCCATCAACAGGCCGACCCCGCCGATGATCGCCCCAACGACCGGCTGGAAGAGGACGAGCACAACCAGGCCAACGACAACCACCGCTATGGCCTTCAGAAATACGATCCAATGGAGACGTGCGCGCTGGACCACCGTCTCGCCGGGGAGCAGATTCGCGTCGATGTATCCCATTACTGCTTCCTGTGGAGATTGAGCGTCACGTGGTTGGTCCCTTCCTTCGAAACGAACGCCTGCTGAAGAAACTCGCCGCTGAATCCCGCCGGTACCCATTCTTCGGTCCCGTAACGAAAGAGCGTGGCGAGATAGATACCCTGCAGCGTCGAGAAGAAGACCATCAGCATGATCGCGCCGACCACGAACGTGCCGATCGCCGTCGGCCGTCCGGCGACGAGAGCGACCGTCGCTGCAATCGCAATCAGCGCAACCCACATGACGAGCGCGGCCAGAGCGACGGTCACCGGAACCCCGACGCTTTCGCCCCAGATCTCCTTGAAGACGCTCACGGACCGATTGAACGAATCACGAATCGATCGGTCCTCCAGCACCAGCACCGGCACGATAAAGAACGTCGCCAGCGACCACGCCGTGCCAAGCACGTTCGTCAACAGCTGGCCGAGGAAACCCACCTTGTCGTGGATAGCGCGGATAACAGTACCGACGGTTGCGGCAACGAGCGCCCACGCGACGATCGGCCGGATCCGCTGGCCCGCAGCCGACAACGCCGATCGCAGGGTCGGATCACCGCCGCGCATCCGCTCGGTCGCACCAGCGACGACGGCTGCCTGGAAGAAGATGCCGACCGTGTAGACGACGACGAACAGCAGAAATAGAGGGACGTAGGTGTCGAAGCCGCCAGCCCGCACAACTGACGGCGTCAGACCGAACCCGACAGCGAAGCTCAGGGCCACGCTGAAATTGATGACACCCGCGATGAACGGCAACACCATCAGCTCCTTGTCGTGCAGGAGAATCCGGTACGACTGCGTGACGATGTCGAAGCTCCGGCTGAGACGTTCCATCGATCTCCCCAGACATCCGGCGGGTCCGCCTGAAGACGGACACTACGACGTGGGCCGTATTATGCCTGCGCCGCAAGCCGCATACGACGGACGGCGCGATACCCGGCAACCGTCAGGCCTGTGAGCACGGCCAGCGACGCAATCGCGATTAGAAAGCCTTTGTCCACGCCTGTTTCGCGAATCAGCGCCGGTGGCAACGGCGTCAGCTGCCATTCGGGCCGTCCGGTCATCCACAGGCGCCCGAGCGACCAGATGTCGCCTCCCACATGAAGGACGAGCGAAGG
Organism: Vicinamibacterales bacterium; assembly: GCA_050742535.1. Taxonomy (GTDB): domain Bacteria; phylum Acidobacteriota; class Vicinamibacteria; order Vicinamibacterales; family UBA2999; genus Gp6-AA40. Next base: position 25,683 of record JBOGIQ010000035.1, read on the forward strand.
CAGGATGGAGTTCGCCGCCCACGTCAGCCCGCCATATACCGCCGCGACGGCGATGTAATACGGCAGCATCACCAGGACGCTGTCCGGATGATTCGGGAAGTGCAGCAGCCCGAACATCGTGCCGTTGACGAGAATCGCCAGCGGCAGGCCGTAGCGCTCCTCGATCGGCGTCTGCATGTAGCCGCGAAAGGCTGCTTCCTCCGTCACCCCCGCAACCACGGACGCCAGCGTCAACAGCACGAGCATCGTCACGGCCGGCATGCCTGCGGGCGTAGGAATCTGCGCTGATTGCGGCAGCGGCACCAGCCGCGCCATGACAGTAATCAGCGCGAGGAGCGTGCCGAAGCCGATCAGGCCAGCGACGAGCGCCACCGGCCAGAGATCGCCGGGGAGCGAGTTCGCCCGAAGGTCGTGACGACGCGTGGCCGCGTGTTCCGGCCATCCCCAGTCGCCGCGGATGAATGTCCAGTAACCCCAGAGATACGCGGCCATGGGCAATGCGGCCCATGGCACGCTCACGCCGACGCGCAGGTTCAATGGCGCCAGGACGACGCCCCACGGCAGGCTGCCCGCCAACAGGACCGCGACGCCGAACATCACCGCAACGACGCTGGTCGTCACGGCGGAGATTCTATCTATCTCACGATGTTGAAGCCGATGCTCCACGTGAAGATGGTGCGATCGGCCTCCTTCACGCCCGAGACGCGCTTCGCCGCACCAACCGAGATACGCGCAATGGGCAGCAACATCGTCGTCACACCGACCTCGGCGCCCACATACGTCGCATCCCTGGCTTCGCCGCGTAACGACCACCGCGTCCGAAACAAGGTCGTCTTGATGTCTGCGCCAAAGAAGCCGTCAACGCCCGGTTCCTGCGTGCCGTGTCCCCATCCCGCGCCGAGTCCGTACCCTTCGCTGCCGGCGGACGCTTCCACGATCAGGCCTCGATAGGTGCGCTGCAACCTTCCGAAATCGTCGCTCTGTTCGACCGGCCGCAACGGAATCAGGGCTCCGACATTAACCGCTTCGTGCAGGGGACGGGTTGCCTTGACGCCGACCAGGAGGAGCGGCTGCGGCAACGCTGCGGAAGGCAACGCCAGCGTGCAGAACACCACGAGCGTGACCGCGGGAACAACGCCGCGCCGCTGATGCCATCGGATTTCATCCATGCGGTTCTCCGGGTCCGCCTAAAGGCGGACACTACGCCCACTGCCTAAACGCGGACACTACGTCCACGCCTGAAGGCGGACGCTACGTTGGATAAAGTGCGTCAGGGGAGGCGGCCGAGTCCTGATGCGGGGCTGAAAAGGGCTGAATCAGATGATGGCAGGACGCCTTTTGCCGTGCTGCGTGGCCTGTTCGAAGGCGTGCGCGAGCTGCAGGACGCTCCATTCGCCGCGATGGCGGCCGACGATCTGCAGCCCGACCGGGAGTCCGGCCTTCGTAAAGCCTGCGGGCACGGAGATCGCCGGGTTCGACATGAAGCTCACATACCAGCACGAGCGCATCCAGTCGATGTAGGTCGTCATCGCCGTGCCGGCGATGCTCGTCGGATACGGGATGCTGACGTCGAAGGGCACAACCTGCGTGACGGGAAGGACGAAGTAGTCGTACTTCTCGAAAAACTGACGGCTCTGGTCGTACATCTGCGTCTGGCGCGCGATGGCGCGGCCGACATCTACGGCCGTGAGACGCTCGGCCTCGGCCACCTCGAACTTGATCGTGTCCTTCACCCACTCCGGCCGCTCGCGAACCAGCGCGGAGTTCTGCGCATAGCTGGATGCATATCGCAGCGTGGCAAACGCGTCGGCCACGCCCGTGAAGTCTGGCTCCGCTTCCTCGACAGCACACCCGAGGGCCTCGAACACGCGCCGTGTTGAATCGACCACCGTGCGGATCTCCGGTTCGAACGGAATCCCGCCAAGGCCCTTCCACCACGCCACGCGCACACCCTTGAAATCGCGGCCCAGCGGCGCACGGAAGCGGGCGCCGTCTTCCACGTTCGTCAGCGGGCCACGCGGATCCGGGCCTGCGAGCACGCTGAGAAACAGCGCCGCGTCCGCCACGGAGCGAGCCATCGGGCCCGACACCGACAGCGGCGACCAGCTATTGGTTTCGCTCGGGACTCGACCGGGCGACGGACGCAGACCCACGACGTTGCAGAACGCGGCGGGGTTGCGGAGCGAGCCGCCGACGTCCGTGCCGTCGGCGATGGGGACCATCCCGCACGCCAGCGCGACCGCGGCACCGCCGCTGCTGCCCCCACAGGTCCTCGTCAGGTCATACGGGTTCCGGGTGGCGCCAAATACTTCGTTGAACGTCTGCGACCCGGCGCCGAGCTCCGGCGTATTCGTCTTGCCGACGGTGATGGCGCCCGCGGCCCGCATGCGAGTCACGATCAGCGCGTCGCGGGCCGGAACGGTGTCGCGATAGAACCGCGAGCCCCTGGTGGTCCTGATGCCGGCGGTATCGACCAGATCTTTGTGCGCGACCGGCAGGCCGTGGAGCGGACCGACTGTGCCGCCTTTCGCCACGAGGTCGTCCGCGCGCGCGGCATCGGCCATCGCGCGATCGGCCACGAGGGTGACGATCGCGTTGACCTTCGGATTGACCCGTTCAATGCGAGCCAGGTGGGCGCTCACGACGTCGCGGGCCGACAGGTCCTTGCGGCGAACGCGCGCAGTCAACTCGATCGCGCTCAGGTCGCACAGCGCGTCGCGTCCGCCTGCCTCTCGACTGCCGCTATCGC
>JBOGIQ010000036.1:0-28266 GCA_050742535.1 Vicinamibacterales bacterium
CGATTGGGATGGTCGCTGCGGCGCATCGAGCGGACGACGGGTGTCCGGCGCGAAACGATCAGCGGCTATCTCAAGGCCGTGGGCATCGTGGTGCCGGGCCGCGGACGCCGCGCCTCCCGAGCGAAAACCCGGCCATTTCCACTGTCTCGGTGTCCACCGACTCTGGTGGCGCAAATCCGGCCATTTCCGAGGCGGTGGCCCCGACGCGGGACAGGCGAAAGCGGCCACCAGGGCGGAAGTGTCCACCGACTCGGTGCTGCTTCGACGTCCGGGCCGTGCGCCGAGCGCGAGCGCGTGCGAGCCGTATCGAGCGCTGATCGCCGAGGCGCTCGGTCGGGGCCGGAACGCCATGGCCATCTGGCAGGACCTCGTCGACGATCATGGCTTCACCGCTCGGTATGCGAGCGTGCGCCGCTTTGTCGTGACGCTCCGCGCGACGTCGTCGCCGGAGGCGCGCGTCGTGATCACGACCGCACCGGGCGAGGAAGGCCAGGTCGATTACGGCGAGGGCCCGATGGTCCGCCATCCCGACACGGGCAAGTACCGGCGCACGCGCCTCTTCGTCCTGACGCTGGGCTACTCACGCAAAGCGGTGCGCCTGCTGGTGTGGCAGTCGAGCACGCAGATCTGGGCCGAGCTCCATGAGCGCGCTTTTCGTCGGCTCGGCGGCACGGTCCGCGTCATCGTCCTCGACAATCTCAAAGAAGGCGTCCTCACCCCGGACATCTACGATCCCGCGCTCAATCCCCTGTACTCGACCAGACGAACTACCGCAAGTCCGTCGATCGAGTGCTCGCGCTCCGGTACGTGCTCAACTGCGAAGTAGATCTTGTAGTTCGAACGAAGAGTGCTTAAGCCCTCTACGAGAGCGTCGGATGACGGGGTCGTGCCCATGATGGGCATGACCATGCCCAGATTGGGCGTGGCACAAAAGGCGGGCGTTCCAGGGCTTCCACTGTGACGTTGGATGTGTCGCAGGGAAGACGACGGTGACGTGCTGTGACGTGACGAATCTACGGTGAGCGGCGATCGCTGCGCTGCGCTCGGATGGCGGCGACAGACTCCTCGATCAGCGTCTTCAGCACCGTCCGATCGATGTCGTCGAGCCGTTTGAGGTACAGGCAGCCCTGGCCGGTGGTGTGCCTCCCGAGCTTCGCCATGACCGGAGACGTGTGAATCGTCTCGCCGAGATAGAGCACCAGCTCCCGCTTCCGCGGCGAGAACCCGGTCACCATGATGTCGCCTTCGCGTCCGCTCGCGTACGTGTAGTGATAGCGATCGAAGCCGACGATCGACGTGCCCCACATCTTCGGTGGATGACCGGTCGCCTCGCGCATGAGCGCGACCAGTGCCTTGCAGTCCTTGCGCCGCTGCTCGTCCGCTACGTGATCGATGAAGGCCGACGGACTGGCCGCCGTCGGAATCGTCTTGTTCTGCGCCATGACCGACGCGCGTATCGTACCGCAGCGCGCGGCAGCGTGTACGATGGACGTTTCCGAATCGAGCGAAAGGACGCGCGGGTGAAGAAGATCGGGTTCCTGTCGTTCGGCCACTGGACGCCGTCGCCGGGGTCGCAGGTGCGAACGGCGGCCGATTCGCTGCGGCAGTCGATCGAGCTGGCCGTAGCCGCCGAAGAACTGGGCGCCGACGGCGCCTATTTCCGCGTACATCATTTCGCGCGCCAGCTCGGCTCCCCGTTTCCGCTGCTGGCGGCCGTCGGCGCGCGCACGCGCCGGATCGAAATCGGCACGGCCGTCATCGACATGCGCTACGAGAACCCGCTCTACATGGCCGAAGACGCGGGCGCCGCCGACGTCATCGCCGGAGGGCGGCTCCAGCTCGGGATCAGCCGCGGGTCACCCGAGCAGGTCATCGACGGCTGGCGCTATTTCGGTTACGCCCCGGCGGAGGGCGAAACACACGCCGACATGGCGCGCCGTCATGCCGAGGTCTTCCTCGACGTCATCGAGGGCCGGGGATTCGCCAAGCCCAACCCGCGGCCCATGTTCCCGAATCCGCCGGGGCTGCTCCGTGTCGAGCCGCATGCGGAGGGGCTGCGCGAGCGCATCTGGTGGGGCTCCAGCTCGAATGCCACGTCGAAATGGGCGGCGAAGCTGGGCATGCACCTCCAGAGCTCGACGCTCAAGGATGACGAAACCGGCGAGCCGCTGCACGTGCAGCAGCGCAAGCAGATCGAGGCCTATCGGGCCGCATGGACAGAGGCCGGTCACCAGCGCGAGCCGCGCGTGTCGGTGAGCCGCAGCATCTTCGCGCTCGTGGACGATCGCGACCGCATGTATTTCGGGCGCGACGGACGCGACGAGGATCAGGTCGGCTACATCGACGCGAACACCCGCGCCATCTTCGGCCGCTCGTACGCCGCCGAGCCCGACGTGCTGGTGACACAGCTCGCGCAGGACGAGGCGATCGCGGCCGCCGACACGCTGCTCCTGACCGTGCCCAACCAGCTGGGCGTGGACTACAACGCCCACGCCATCGAGAGCATCCTCAAGTACGTCGCGCCGGCGCTCGGCTGGCGCTGACGTCCTCGCGCGTGAGCGGCAGGCTCACGGCACGCCCTCGACCGCCTCCGCAGAGTCCCGTCGTCCATCTCTTCAGGCGTTCTCCATCGAGCCCGCATCGCGAAGAACGATCGCGACTACAACAGCGGTTGCGAGAGCGATCGCTGCGCTGACGGCCGCCACGACATCAAACGACTGAGCAAACGCGGCACGCGCGGCGTCGAGCAAATCGGCACCTGTCTGCTCCGGGAGTCTTCCGGCCGCGACGATAGCGCCACCCAGTGTGTCGCGCGCCGCTTCAGCCGCGTCGTGTGGCACGCCCTCAGGCATTGCCGCCGCAATCCGACCGCGGTACACGGCTGTTCCGATACTGCCGAGAACGGCGATGCCCAGCGCCCCGCCGAGTTCTGAACTTGTTTCTGAAATCGCCGACGCTGCGCCGGCCCGTTCGGGCGGTGCACTCCCCATCATCGTGTCGGTCGCCAATGTCGTCATCGGCGCGAGGCCCAGCGACAACACGATGGACCCGAGCACGAGGATCGCAAGACCCGAGGCGCCGGCGATCTGAGTCAGGACGACAAATCCGAGTGCCGCGAGAGCCATGCCTGAGGCCATCACATAGGCAGGACGAACATGACGAACGGCTCTTGGCGTTAACAGGGAGCCAACGATGAACCCACAGGCCCAGGGCACTGTCCATAGTCCGGCGTGGAGGGGCGAGAGTCCGAGTACGACTTGCAAGTACTGAGCAATGAAGAGGGAGATGCCGAATCCAACGAAAAAGTCCAACGTATTCGCAGCGAGACCTGCGCAGAAGGTTCGATTGGCAAACAGCCGGAGCTCGAGCAACGGATCCGGGAGCCGTTGCTGCCGTCGAATGAAGACGCCGCCGACCACCACGCCGATTGCAATCGCCAACGCTGGCGGCCATCCAACGCCTTCCTGCGCGATCTGCTTCAGGCCAAAAATCACCGCGAGGACTGCGACCAACGATTGGAGCGCGCTCAGCAGATCCAGCCGGCCCGCGTTCGAATCGCGGAACTCCGGAAGCAGCAGGGGCCCGACGACGAGCAGCAGCGCCATGACGGGTACGGCCAGAAGAAACACGCCACCCCACCAGAAGTACTGCAGCACGACGCCGCCAAGCACTGGTCCAATCGCCGCACCAGCGGAGAAGCTGGTCACCCAGACGGCGATGGCGAAGGTGCGCTGTCGATCGTCGAGGAACATGTTGCGGATGAGCGACAGCGTGGACGGTGCCAAACACGCAGCAGCGATGCCGAGCACCGCCCGAGCTGCAATGAGCCACCCAGCAGTCGGCGCAAACGCCGTCATGACCGATGCCACTCCGAAGGCGGCCGCTCCGATCAGCAGTAACCGGCGTCGCCCGATACGGTCACCCACCGTGCCCATCGTGATGAGCGAGCCCGCCAGAAGGAATCCGTAGATGTCGACGATCCAGAGAAGTTGTGCGCTGCTCGGTTGCAAATCGGCGCTCAGCCGTGGAACCGCCAGGTTCAACACCGTGAGGTCCATCGAGTAGAGCACGCAAGGGAGCGCAAGGACGGCAAGCCCGATCCATTCGCGTCGCCCTGCCAGAGGTGGTTGCGATCCGTTCATGAAGCTCCCCATCGGTCTTACAATCGACACGAATCCTGCTCTCGGCGGCGATTCCACATGTCAAAGGTGATAGTGGTCGATCAGCAATGCAGGCACTGTCAGATTCTTTAGATCGACGTTCACTTATGGCTGAGCGCCCGGTGTCACCATCGAAGCGACCCAACGAATGGGCGCGCGTGTCTGTAGACCCTGGCAGCAAGGGCGGCACGCGAACGCGTCTGCTCGAACTGTCCGTGGCGTTGGTCGAACATCTCCGTTGCGCTCAGCATGAGCGCAGCCCTGAGGACTACTGTCACGTCTACCAAGTGTGTCTGCCGTATCGCGGTCTCGGCATCTGGCACGTCGGCGGCGAGGAGGTGATTGCGGACGCGACCCAAGCGATCTTCGTTCGAGGCGGAGAGGCGTATCAGATGAGCGGCCCGGTGGCCGGCGGTTACGCTGAACTGGTCCTGACTCCGAACGTCGAGCTTTTGACCGAGCTCTTGCCAACGAACGGAAACAGGCTGTTCGGCCATCCAGTCTTCAAGGCTCGCTCTGGACGCGCGAGTTCTTTTCTGCAGAACTTCAGAACGCGCTTCCTCTACTGGGCGACCGCTCTGCCGAATAGAGAGCCTATGAATGCCGATGAGCTTGTCATTGCGCTCCTCCGAGCTGCATTCCAGGGGCATCCGCGCCGAGGGAACACCTGCAGCAACACCACCGCTCGCTTGATTCGCCAAGCAAAGGAATACCTCGAAGCGGAACTTCCAAATCGCGTCACGCTTGCTGATGTCGCGAGGGTAGTAGGCGCATCGCCTGCGTATCTCACCGACGTGTTCAGTCGGGTTGAAGGAACGTCGCTGCATCAATACCTGACCAAACTGCGCCTTGCGCGTGCCTTGGCCGAGTTACCTCACGCCGGCAATTTGACCGCTCTCGCGTTCGACGTAGGCTTCTCCAGCCACAGTCATTTTTCTGCCGTGTTTCGTCGCGCATTCGGGCTCACGCCATCACAGTTTCGCGAAACGACGCGACGTCGCTTGCGTCCTGTCATCGACGGGTGCTCACGAACCTGAACCGTACAGTGACGTCGGGACTGTGATCAGCTCTGGTTGCGTGGCAGTACGGACTCGACCGAATCCGCATAGTCCCGTCGTCCATCTCTTCGTAAATTCATAGGCTGTGGGTGCGGTCGGCCGATCACGCCGTGTCGGTAGTGACACTGCCATGACAATCACACGTTTCAGAACGCAGGCGCCGCCCTGGCAACCGCCGGCGTTTGCGGTGTTCATCGTCGTCGGCGCGCTGATCGTCGCCGGCTTGATCATGTGGATCGGTGAGCCCGCACGCACGCTCGGCGCGACAGGCTCGTCTCGCGGGGCGGAGCCGGTGTCGCGCGGATCCTATGCGCCGGGGATGCCGCAGATCCGCTCCACCTCATCCAGCAGCCCATCGATCGTCACCGGCTTGGAAATAAGACCGGCCGCCTGAATCGCCTTGGCCTTGCCGCGGGCGTTGCCGTCGGCGGTGACGATCACCACGGGGATGGAATCGAGCGAGGGCAACTTTCGCTGCTCCTCCCGGAACTGCCATCCGTCCATGACCGGCATCATCATGTCGAGGAGAATCAGATCAGTTTGAGTGTTCTTCTGGAGGTAGTCGAGCGCCTCGCGGCCGTTGGCGGCGATGCCGGTGCCGTACCCGGAGGACTGGAGCACCTCTGCCACTGATTGCGCCACGTCGCGGTCGTCCTCGACGATCAGGATGTGCTTCGACATCGCCGCTTACGCCGGCACGCGATCGGTTTTCGCCGCCGTTCCCTCTTTGCTCACCGTGGCGGCCTTGGGAAGATCGACGACGAACGTGGACCCTGCGCCAGGCTGGCTTTCGACGCGGATTGTCCCGCCGTGCGCCTCGATGATCTGCCGGGCAATGTAGAGGCCGAGTCCCAGTCCGCCGGCTGAACGCGAGGAGGCGACCTGCTCGTAACGGCCGAAGATGCGTTCCACCGCCTCACCGGGGATGCCGATCCCGTGATCGACAATGACCAGCCGTCCGATCGGACCTTGCTCCTCGACCGTGATGTCGATCGGCTTGCCGCCACCAAACTTGAACGCATTGGTCAGGAGGTTGGTCACGACCTGCTCGACGCGAATCGGATCCCACGTGCCAACAACGGGGTTGGCGGCGCTGACCTCCACGGACGAATGCGTTCTGCTGGCGTCCTCGCCCAGACGGCCGACAACGTCGCGGACGACGGCAGCAAGGTCGACCTGCTCGAGCTGGAGACGAAGACGGCCCGCCGTGATGCGCGACACGTCCATCAGCTCGTCGATCAGCCGGGTGAGACGCTCGATCTGCTTGAACGCCATCTCCAGCTTCGGCTTCATCTGTTCCCGTGACAGGACGGTCTGGGGGGATCGGCGCGGCGGCTGGAGCAGCATCTGGATCTGCAGCTGCAGCGTCGACAGCGGCGTCCGGAGCTCGTGCGACGCGACAGACAGAAACTCGTCCCTCGCGCGGATGGCGTCAACCGCCTCGCGGTAGAGCAGCTCCCGTTCGAGCTGCGTGCGCTTCCGCTCGGTGATGTCGCGCGCGATCGAAACGATGCGTTCGGCACCGATACGAATGAGCTGCACGGAGACGTCAATGGGAACGGCGAGCGGATCTTTCCGTCGAAACTTCGTTTCGAGCAGGATGTGAGGCCGGGAGTCCTCCAGGAGAGGTCTCAGGATTTCCCGGAAGCTGGTCGCATCGTGTCCGGCCAGGAAGTCGGCCGGCGCCATCAGGCCAAGTTCCTCCTTGGAGTATCCGAGGAGGACGCTGGCGCCGTGGTTCGCGTACAAGATGCGCCAGGTCCTCGGCTCGAAGATGATGACCGCGTCGGGCTCCGCGTCCAGCGTGCCCTTGAACTCCGCCTGGATCGCCTGGGCCCGCTTCTGGTCCTCGATGTCGGTGAACGTTCCAACCCAGGAAAGCATCTGGCCGCTCGGGCTTTGCTCCGGGACGGCGCGGCAGAGGTGCCAGCGAAACGCACCATCGGACGCTCTCCGCAAACGGCACTCCGCCTGGAACATCTCGCCCGAGCGCATGGCGTTCTCCCAGGAGGCTCGGCATCGCGCCAGATCTTCGGGATGAAGGATTCCAAGCCAGGACCCTGATGCCTGCTCCACCGAACGGCCGGTGTATTCAAACCAGCGTTGATTGAAGTAGTCCACGGCTCCGTCGGGGCGGGCGGTCCAGACGATGTGCGGAACCGCCTGCGCAAGGGCACGGTAGCGGCGCTCGCTCGCGAGTTGGAGCCCGATCAGGCGGAATTCGTTTTCGTTCCGTTCCGCTTCGAGGAGAAGCGCGGCCTGCCGCTCGTTTCGCTTTTTCTCTCGAAAGAGCTGTGCGAAGACCGCCACCTTTGCGCGGACCATCTCCGGCACGAGCGGCTTGATCAGATAATCGACCGCTCCCACTCGATAGCCCGAGTAGACGAGGTCCACGTCCGTCGCCTGACCGGTCAGAAACAGAATCGGAACCGCGGCGGTCCGGTCGCGCTCCTTGATGGCCGCTGCCAGCTCGAAGCCGCTCATCGCCGGCATCACGACATCAATGAGCAGAACCGCGAAGTCCTCGTCGAGGAGTCGAAGGAGCGCTTCGCCGCCTGATCCTGCTTCGACGATTCGGTAATCCCGAGACGACAGGATCGCCCGAAGGGCCGTCCGGTTCTCAGGAGCATCGTCGACCACGAGAATCTGGACGGGGATCTCTGCCGGCGCGGTTTCGGGCGAGGAAGTCACGCTCGTCCTCTTATCAGCCGGCGCGCAGATTCCGGACGATGACCGCCGTCAGCTGTCGCGTATCCGCTGGCTTGACCACGTAATCAGTGCAGCCAACCGCCTTGCATCGTGCCAGATCGGACTCGCTCGCCTTGGCCGTGAGCGCGATGATGGGCACTCCGCTGAACTCCTTCATTCCACGGATTTCGCGGGTCGCCTGGTACCCGTCCATCTCGGGCAACATGATGTCCATCAGCACGAGATCGGTGTCCGGGTGCTCACGCAGCCGAGCGAATGCCTCCCTGGCACTGGTCGCCGGGATGACATGCACCTTGAACCGTTCGAGCAGGCTCGTCACCGAATAGAGGTTCCGAGCATCGTCCTCCACGATCAGAATCGTCTTTCCGGCCAGCCGCTTCGTATCCTCGGGGACGACTGGCATCGCCGGAAGGGTCGTCGGAGCCTCCACCGCCGTGGTAACGAACGGCGCGGTTGGACTCTGCAGTTCGCCGGTCAGGACGGGCAGATACAGCGTAAAGGTGCTGCCGACGTTTGGCGTGCTTTGCACCTCGACTTCGCCGCCGAGGATTCGGGCGTACTCGCGGCTGATGGTGAGGCCCAGCCCGGTGCCACCGTATTTGCGCGTGATGGATGTATCCGCCTGCTGGAACGCTTCGAAGATCCTCCCGAGCTGCTCCGACGAAATGCCAATGCCCGTGTCCGAGACCGCGAACGCCACGACGGCCGATGCCCGCTGCAGTGGTGCGCTGACGAACGACCGGCCCGCGGGCGCCGGCCCGACACGCAGCCCGACTCGCCCTCGCTCGGTGAACTTGAATGCGTTCGCGAGCAGATTCTTGAGAATCTGATGGAGAAGCTGGCGGTCTGTCGTCACGGTGGGTGGGGCGTCTGGAGCAACGTCGATTGAGAACTCGAGGCCCTGCTGCATCGCCACCGGCCTGAATGCACGCTCGGCAAACTCCTGGACGGCCTGCGTGGGTATAGGCTCGAGAAGCGTCTCGATGCGACCGGCTTCGATCTTCGAGAGATCGAGAATCTGGTTGATGAGGGCCAGGAGATCCCGCCCAGCGGAGTGAATCGTCGCCGCCCACTCCTGCTGCTTGTCGCTGAGGTTGCCGTCCTCGTTCGCCGCAAGCATCTGCGCGAGGATCAACATGCTGTTGAGCGGCGTCCGGATCTCATGCGACATGTTGGTCAGGAACTTCGACTTGTACTGCGACTCCTGCGACTTCGCTTCGAGCGACGTGATGGCCTGCGCGACCTCCTGCTTCCTCGACTCGAGCTGGAGGGCACGCTCGTCGAGCTCTTTCCGCCGCTTGTCGAGCTCCACGTTCGATCCCTGCAGCTGCTGGAGAAGCTGCTCGGTGCGCATACTCGTGCCGATCAGGTTGATGGCGAGCCCGATCGAGAGCATGAGCTGCTCGAGGAAGGCCAGCTGCACGGACGTGAACTGGTGGAAGGAGCCGAGCTCGATAACGCCTTTCACCTGATCCTCGAAGAAGATCGGGTAGACGGCGATGTTCCGCGGAGAGGACTTCCCCAGGCCTGAGGTGATCTCGACATAGTCCTCGGGCACGTCGGTGACGAGGATCGGCTTTCGCTCGCGCGCGCACTGCCCGACGATGCCCTCCCCGAGGGCGAACCGATTCGAGAGCTGCTTGCGCTTCGTGTACGCGTATGTACTGGTCAACGCGAGCGCGGTCTGATGGTCCCGGGCTTCGGCGAGATAGAACGCCCCGTACTGCGCCTCCACCACCGGCGTCAGCTCCGACATGATCTGGTCGGTCAGCGACTGGAGGTTGCGCTGGCCCTGCATGAGCCCGAAGAACTTGGCCAGGTTGGTCTTGAGCCAGTCCTGCTCCTTGTTGGTCCGCGTCGTGTCGCGGAGGTTCGTGATCATCTGATTGATCGTGTCCTTGAGCCTCAGCACCTCGCCGCGAGCTTCGACCGTGATGCTCCGCGTGAGGAGATCTCCTTGAATGACCGCGGTCGCCACCTCCGAGATGGCCCGGACCTGCGAGGTGAGGTTGGCGGCGAGCTGATTGACGTTGTCGGTGAGGTCGCGCCAGGTGCCGGCCGCGCCGGGGACCTTCGCCTGTCCACCGAGCCTGCCCTCGATACCGACTTCGCGCGCAACCGTCGTCACCTGATCCGCAAACGTGCGGAGCGTCTCTGTCATGTCGTTGATGGTGTCTGCCAGCGCGCCGATCTCGCCCTTGGCCACCAGCACCAGCTTCTTGGTCAAGTCGCCGCTGGCCACCGACGTGACGACCTTGCCGATGCCGCGCACCTGGTCGGTGAGGTTGGACGCCATGAGATTCACACTGTCGGTCAGATCCTTCCAGGTCCCCGAGACGTCGGGCACCCGCGCCTGACCACCGAGCTGACCATCCGTGCCGACCTCGCGGGCGACCCGGGTCACCTCCGCCGCGAACGTCCGCAGCCGTTCGACCATCGCGTTGATGGTGTCCTTGAGCTCGAGGATCTCCCCCTGGGCTTCGACGGTGATCTTTCTGGAGAGGTCTCCGTTGGCGACCGCAGTCGTGACAAGGGCAATGTTGCGCACCTGAGCGGTCAGGTTCCCCGCCAGCATGTTCACGCTGTCGGTGAGGTCCCTCCACGTGCCCGCTGCTCCCGGAACGCGCGCCTGGCCACCGAGCTTCCCTTCCATGCCGACCTCTCGAGCCACCGTGGTCACCTGGTCCGAGAAGGTGCGGAGCGTGTTGGTCATGTCGTTGATGGTGTCGGACAGGGCGGCGATTTCCCCGCGAGCCTCCAGCACCAGCTTCTGAGCGAGGTCGCCGTTCGCCACGGCGGTCACAACCCTAGCGATACCGCGGACCTGGTTGGTGAGATTGGACGCCATCACGTTGACGTTGTCGGTGAGGTCTTTCCAGGTGCCCGCCACACCAGGGACAGTGGCCTGCCCTCCAAGCTTGCCTTCCGTACCGACTTCGCGAGCGACGCGGGTGACCTCAGATGCGAAGGAACGCAGCTGATCGAGCGTGCCGTTGATCGCGTTCTTGAGCTCGAGGATTTCTCCCTTCGCCTCGACGGTGATTTTCTGCGACAGGTCCCCATTGGCGATGGCGGTCGAGACGAGGGCAATGTTTCGGACTTGCGCCGTGAGGTTGCCTGCCAGCAGGTTCACGTCGTCGACGAGCGCCTTCCAGGTACCTGAAAGGCCTTCGACGCTGGCTTGGCTACCGAGCTTTCCCTCCGTAGCCATCTCCCGGACGACGCGAGAGACACCGGAGGAGACCGCGCGGAGACGCCCGACGACCGTCGTCACGGTTGTGCCCAGATTGCGAAAGTCTCCTTTCAGATCGGTTCCGTTCATGTGGAGCGGCATGTCCCGCGAGAGGTCGCCGTTTGCGACGAGCCCGAGGACTGATGTGGCTTCGGTGAGAGGCCAGGCCATCTTCTCGACAAGCGAGTTGACGGAGTCGACGGCCACGGCCCACGATCCGCTCGCGGCGAGCGACGCCCGCTCCGTCGTCTTGCCCTCGGACCCGGCACTTCGATTCACGCGTCTGAGCTCGTTGACCAGCGCATCGTTCTGCTCGACAAGCGCGTTAAACGCGAGCGCGACCTCGCCCATCGCTCCTTCAGCCACACCATCCACGGGCAGACGAACCGAAAAGTCTCCCTGCCTGGCGGCCCGAAGCGCATCTCGCAGCGCGTGGAGACGTCGCTCGAGGTGATCGATGGAATCTCTGCTGTGCGTGCGCCTGGACGAGTGGCCGTTCGGAGGATGCGCGGTCTTCACGTGCTGATGGCCATCCACCCGTTCCATGTTCAATGCTCCGTTTCCGGTTGATGTGTGGGCACTCCTGCGCCGGATGTGGCGGGCTGCGCTGAAAGTCGACAGCTTCAGTGTTTCAGTAGCGCCGGTATGGACCTATGCACTTCCGGCGGCATACTAGGAAGTCGTAGCGCCCCATGCCCTCCTTGCGCGATCTGCTGGGCGTCGAGCTGCCGATCATTCAGGCGCCGCTGGCCGGCGTTCAGGGAAGCGCGCTGACCATCGCCGTGTCGAACGCCGGCGGCCTGGGATCGCTGCCGTGCGCGATGTTGTCGGCGGAGGCGATGCACGCCGAGCTCACCGCCATCACCTCGGCCACGCGCAAGCCGTTCAACGTGAACTTCTTCTGCCACACGCCTCCGGTACCGGATCCGGAACGCGAGGCTGCCTGGCGTGATCTGCTGCGGCCCTACCACGTCGAGTTGGGGCTGGATATCGACAGCGTGCCTGCGGGACCGGGCCGCACGCCGTTCTCACACGAACACATCGACGTGCTGACTCGTTTCACGCCACCGGTCGTCAGCTTTCATTTCGGTCTGCCCCAGCGGGATTTGCTGGAGCGCGTGCGCGCGCTGGGCGCGACGATTCTCTCGTCGGCAACGACGGTCGAGGAAGCGCGGTGGCTGAACGAACGCGGCGTGGACGCGATCATCGCGCAGGGGCTGGAGGCGGGAGGACATCGCGGAATGTTCCTCTCGCACGAGTTGACGACCCAGATCGGCACGCTGGCGCTTGTCCCGCAGATCGTGAATGCGGTCGGCGTACCCGTCATCGCCGCGGGCGGCATCGCCGATTCCTCAGGGGTTGCGGCGGCGCTCGCCCTCGGCGCCGCCGCCGTGCAGATCGGCACCGCCTACATGTTGTGCCCCGAGGCGACCACCAGCGCGGTGCATCGCGCGGCGCTCAAGAGCGACGCGGCGCGTCACACCGCCCTCACCAACGTCTTCACCGGCCGGCCGGCGCGCGGCATCGTCAACCGCCTGATCCGCGAGATCGGTCCGATGAGCAGCCTGGCCCCACAGTTTCCGCTCGCGACCGCCGCGATCGCTCCGCTCCGCGGCGCAGCCGAAGCGCAGGGATCCGGCGACTTCTCGCCGCTCTGGTCGGGCCAGAACACGAGCGGATGCCGCGACGTGCCGGCTGCCGTGTTGACCGTCGAACTGGCGCGCAGCGTCATGCTCTAGCAGAGATGTCATCCCTGTGGCGCGAACCATTCGGGTTCGCGAGGCGCGCCTGACAAGGCGCGCCCCACGTGCAGCTATTCGACCGGCCGCATTTCGATTCCAGTGAGCAGCCGATCGGACGTGTAGCGGGTCAACGCGTCCACGCCGGCCGGATCCGGCAGCTGACCGTTGATGGCGAGCATCGAGACGCCGTGCACGACGGCCCATACGTACCTCGCCGTCGTCAACGTGTCGTCCGCACGCACGACGCCCGCGCGCTGCAGGGAAGAGAGCGCATCGACGAGAGCCTGGAAGGCGCCTGCCGCTTCGGCCGCCAGCTCGGGGCCGCACACCTTCGGATCGATCGAACCGCCGAACATGACGCGGTAGTGCGACGAATTGCCAACGGCGAACCGGATGTATGCCGTTCCCATCGCCTCGAACGCCGCGCGATTGCGTCCGCCCTCGGCCCACGCGGCCTCGAGGTGCAGCCGCAGCGTGCGGAATCCTTCGGTGGCCACCGCGGCCAGCAACGCGCTCTTGTCCGCGAAGTGCCGGTACAGCGCGGTCCGCGACACTCCTAACCGCGCCCCGATTTCGCGTAGCGCCAGCCGGTCCACCCCCTCGGCGCGAATGGTTGCGAGCGCTTCGTCGAGCAGTCCGCGGCGCAGGTTGCCGTGGTGATACGGACGACGTGGCTTGCGGGCTTTTCCGGGGGTTTTGGCCATTTATGCCGATCGTGGGAGCGCACACCGTCGGCGGTCCTGACGGCGGTCCCGGTCTGCCGGTCATCGGATGGAGCCGCGAGCACGGCGACCTGCGCATCCCGCATTTCATCGGGCTGCACGCGATGCAGGTGCTGCCGCTGATTGCCGTCGGCCTGCGGCGCTGGCGCAGACCTGAGGCATCGAAGGTCCGAATGCTGTTCGCCGCTGCCGGAAGTTATGCGGCGCTGTTCGTGCTGCTGCTCCTGCAGGCGCTGAACGGGGTGAGCCTGATTGCCAGGGATCAGACGACGAGCGCGTTGCTCGTGGACTGGGGGCTCGTGAGCCTGCTCGTCGTCTCGATCTGCGCTATTTCGGACGAGTGTTGGGCCTGGCGACAGCGTGGACCAAATCTGCAACGAGTTCGGTGACGCGTGCGTGAAAGTCCGATCCCTTCGCGATCGGCTCTCCACCAACGATCACGGCTCGGACTGCAAGGAGTGAGTCGCGGAGTGCCTGCAGGCCACGACGGCCACGCTCCGAAGTCGGCACAGCGGCAGTGATGGCCGCTACTTTTCCTTCGAGCTCGCCCGAACTGATCACCCAGTCGATGCCGTTCTTCAATGCGCCCGGCAGACTGAAACCGTACTCAGGGGAGGCGATGAGCACGCCGTCACTCTCTGCCAGGGCGCGTCTCCATCTCAGCACGCTGTCGGGCGCGCCCGTGGCGTCGACGTCGGGGTTGAAAAGCGGCAGGTCTCGGAGGCCGTCGAACACGACGAACTCGATGTCACGCGGATTCGACGCAGCAGCCACGTGCAGGAGCGCCAAATTGCCGGACCGCGCCTGGAGGCTACCGCAGATGCCAAGAATCTTCACCATGCGTCACCACGCGTCCGCGGCGGCCCGACGTAGAGCAGGTGTCGGCGTCTTCGCAAACGCCGCGATGAACAGGACGCCCAGCAGCAGGTCGGGCCCGGCAGCCAACGCGTCCGTCGTTGAGATGCGCGCCTGGCCGTAGAGCACTGCCACCCCGACGACGTGGCCGAACTTCTCGACAATGCCCGGTATCATCAACGGCCGGAATCGCGCCGGACTCGACCCGATCACGAGAAAGGCGATCTGCCACGCCATCGCGACCGACAGAAAGCCGTAGAAGAACTGCGGATACGCCGTGGGCGGAGCGTACTGACGCCCTGTCAGGTCGACAAGGAAGTACAAGGGCGTCAGCACGACGATGCCCCACACCCCGGCAGCGATGAAGACGACTCGTGCAAATCTCATGGCTGTGCCCGCTTCCGGTCGACGAGTGAGTATTTGGCCAGATAGTGGGACAGGGCTCGGGGACTGATGCCCATGAGTCTGGCCGCCTGGCGTTTGACCGGCGACACTTCGAGCGCCCGGCGAATCGTCTCGCGTTCGATCCATTCCACGTTCTGAGACAACTTCAATGACGGAATGGCTGCCGTTCGCATGCGCGTCGGCTCGACCGTGACCGCGTCACGAGTCAGCGTCGAGCCGGTCGAGAGCACCACCGCCCGCTCGATCGTATGTTCGAGCTCACGGACGTTGCCCGGCCAGTGATACTCCTGGAGCAACGAGACGACGCCGTCCTCCACGGCGTCGATCGATTTGCCATTCCGGGTCGCATGTTTCTCAGCGAAATGTTCGACCAGCATCGGAATATCCTCGACGCGTTCGCGAAGCGGAGGGACATGGATCGGGATCACATGCAGGCGATAAAACAGATCGTCCTGGAACCGACCCTCCTCCACGAGCCGACGGAGATCGCGGTTGCTCGCTGCGATGACCCGAACGTCTACGTACTCCGCGCGCTCAGCGCCGAGCGGCTCGATTTCGCGTTCCTGCAGGACGCGCAGCAGCTTGGCCTGCAGCCCGATCCCCATCGTCCCGATCTCGTCGAGAAAGATGGAGCCGCGGTTGGCCAGGGAAAACTTGCCCCTCTTGTTGCTGGTGGCACCGGTGAACGCCCCTCTGATGTACCCGAAGAGCTCCGATTCCAGCAAGGTCTCGGGAATAGCCGCGCAGTTGACTTTGATGAACGGCAGGTTCTTCTGCTCGCTGGAATCGTGCACGGCGCGAGCCACCAGCTCCTTCCCTGTTCCGGTTTCGCCGGTGATCAAGACCGTACTGCGTGTCGCCGACACCAGCTCGATGCGTCGAATCACATCGGTGACGGCGTGGCTGTGGCCGACGATGCCGTACTGTCGAAGGTGTCGGCCAGCCATCGCCGGCGAAAGCGACGAGCGATGATCAGTCCTCACCGGATCATTGCTCCGACCAGCAGGTTCAGCGTCTCGACCTCCGGCTGCGAGATGACCACGAACGCGGGAGACCGCTGCGTCAGATCGGCAAACGCAATCGCGCCTCCCTGACTGCAGAACACCTGTTCGACCTCACTCACACGCACGGTGACGATGATGTTTCCGGTCGCGCCCCGGAACCGCACGAGGTGTTCATACGCCGACACGGGGCTTTCCTCCACTGTGCAGAAGTTTGCGAGGCCACTGACGTCTGCGGTGGGAACGCCCTGAGGAAATCCCGGCACACCGAACCGAAGCGTCGGCAGCCGAACACCCGTCGTCTGATCGGGAAGCACATCGCGATCGGTCGCGCCGAAAATGAGCGCATCGCGCCCAGGCCCACCGATAAATGCCTCGCTTCCATCTCCGGGAGCCCAGAGATTCACGTCGCCGCCGGGTCCGCCGAACATGATGTCGCTGTTCGGGGGACCGCCTGGCGCCGGGCCGCCGTCCGGTCCACCCAGGATGATGTCCTGACCCGCACCACCGTCCATCACATCGTTGCCGTTCAACCCGAACATCACATCGTTGCCCGGTCCGCCGACGAGGACGTCGGTGCGGTTGAGCGACTGGTTCGCGACGGCGCCCGCCTGAATCGCCACGTTGTCTTGCCTGTCATCGTCGAGTCCGATGAGAAGTTGTGGCCCTTTGGCGTTTTCGACCAGTGCCGCCTGTGTGCCGACGTAACCAACCGTGCCCAGGGCGAAAAGAATCACTGCTGCGTGTTTCACCATTGTCTGTACCCTTCCGTTTCAAAATGCGATTGCCGTGATAGTTGCGGCTGCGCGACTCGCAGACGCGTGTTCAGCTCACTGTCGAGCGCACCGCGCAGCGCCACACGCGCGCGCGAGAGCCTCGACATCACCGTTCCCAGGGGGATTTCCAGGACGTCCGCCAGATCGCGGTAGGAGAGCCCCTCGAGCTCGCGACGCACGAGCAGTTCACGAAAGCGATCGGGCAGGGTGCGCATCGCCCGCCCGATTAGCGCGACGCGATCGGTCTGCAGCAACAGCTCCTCGGGATCGGACGCGCGTCCCTGGTTGACGTGTTCCTCTTCATCGAACAGGTCGGTCACGGCGTGGTCGCTGTGGCCGCGCCAGTCAGCACACGCGTTGCGGACGATTCGGAGAAACCAGGCCCGCCCATTGCCCCCTGTAAACGTCCGGAAGTATCGAAAGGCCCGCAGCGATGCCTCCTGCACGGCGTCTTCTGCATCGTGCTCGTTCCGCAAGAGCCAGCAGGCAAGCCGATAGGCGGCCTCACGATGGGGCAGCACGACCTCGTCGAAGCTCTCACCGATCGCGGATTCCGTCGGCCGTCGCCACCGTGCGCTACTCATGGAGAGCGCCGATGACTTGCCGCAGTCCCTGGTCGAGCGTGGGATACCGGAAGTGGAAGCCGATCCCGCGCAATCGGATGTTCGAAAACACGGCGTCGCCCTGTAGGTCGTGGGCGAGGAGATGACCGACCGCGAGTCGCGCAGCCACCGCGGGCATCCGCCACACGCGCAGTGGACGGTTCGCGAGACGGGCGAACGCTCCGGCAAACTCGTTCAACCGGATCGGATCGTTGTTGACGACGAAATAGCGACCACCGGCTTCGCCATGTTCCGCGAGATGCACCAGCGCACGGGCGCAGTCGTGGACGTGAATCGGCGACACCCACGGGCCGGTCTTCCCGAACTGCAGCACATGTCGGCACCCCATGACCGGCTCGATGACGCGCTCGCGAAACCATGACGCGTTGCCGTAGACCCACCCGGTGAACGCAGTCACGATCGGCAGCCCGGAAACGATGTATCCGTCGAGGCGATCGAGTGCTGGGGTGAAGCAACGTCCCCGGGCGGAAGGCCGAGGCAGTTCGTCCTCGGTAATCGGGCGCAGGCCCGTCGCGCCGTAGCAGCTCGTGTCCGAGACGTAGACCACTCGGCGCGTCGCCCCCGCCGCCACCGCCTCGAGCAGGTGCGCGTCCATCAACTGGCGCGCGCGCGAAATGGATGTGGCGCGTCTCCGAGTCACCCACGGCCCACGGTCCGAGTGCGACGGAAGGTGAAAGACCCAGTCAGCCGCGGCCTCGTCCTGCCAGCCGCCCGTCTCGAGCAGATTGCCCATGACCGGGACCGCTCCGGCTCGACGCAGGCGCTGCGCGGCATCCACGGACGGCGTGAGTCCCAGAACGTGATGACCACGGGCGACGAGGACCTTGACCAACTCGGTGCCGACAAATCCGTCCGCTCCGGTGATGAACGTGGTGGCCCGCGCGTCGCCTGGCATGTGGGCAGTGTGGCGTGCGAGTGAGCTGGCGACCACCGACAGTGCCCGCACAGCACTCGTACGACGCCCGCACAGAACGCCGCAGTAACATGAACGGCTATGGCACTAGCCGCGCCGGCGTCATTTGGCGCGCAGCTCAAAGCGCTCCGCGAGGCGGCAGGCTTCACGCAGGAAGAACTCGCGACGATTGCGGGCCTGTCTGTCCACGCGGTGAGCGCCCTGGAGCGCGGAGAACGACGGCGGCCCCACGTCGAGACCGTGCGCGCGCTGTCCGCGGCGCTCGACCTGACCGGTCCGACACGGGACGCGCTTGTGGCGAGTGCGCGCGCCCCGGCAAACGCCGCGGTCGAAGACCTGGGCGGTGTGTCGCTGCCGCTGCCTCCGACGGCCCTACTCGGGCGCGAGACCGACGTGAAGAACCTGCGGCACTGGCTGGCCGATCCCGCCGCACGCCTCATCACGCTCATCGGGCCAGGGGGTGTCGGGAAGACACGTCTGGCACTGGAGCTTGCGCGCGCGATCGCGGATGAGGGCTCGCGCCGCGTGATGTTCGCGCCGCTGGCGGCCGTCCGGGCTCCCGGGTTCGTGGCTTCGGCGGTCGCCGAGGCTCTCGGACTGACGGACGGGACAGCGCTCGATTTGCCGAGGCGCGCACGTGTCGCGTGCCGGGACCACTCCACGTTGCTCGTCCTCGACAACTTCGAGCACGTGTTGGACGCGGCGCCGCTGGTCGCGGATCTGCTGACATCCGTCGCGTCGCTGCGACTGCTGGTCACCAGCCGTGCGCCGCTTCGTGTGCGGGGAGAGCGGGAGTACACTCTCGGACCGCTCGCGCTGGATGTGGGCTCAGAAGAGATGTCGCCGGCCGATCTGGCACGCGCCCCCGCCGTGCGCCTCTTCATGGAGCGGGTGCGTGACGTGCGGCCCGACTTTCGCCTCACGCCCGCGAATGGCCCGATCGTGACCGCGATTTGTCGCCGTCTCGATGCCCTGCCGCTCGCCATCGAGCTCGCGGCGCCGTGGATGAAAACGCTGACGGCCGAGGACCTGCTCCGCCGACTCGAGCAGGACGTGTTGCTGTCGACGGCCGGCCCGCGCGATCTCCCCGAACGCCAACAGACGATGAATGCGACGATCGCCTGGAGTTATCAGCTCCTGAGCCCGGACGAGCAGCGCGTGTTTCGCCGTCTCGGCGCACTGCCGGGTCGATTTCCGATTGAGGCAGCCGCGGCGGTCCTTGCCGGTCGCGAGGGTTCGGCGAGGAACGACGAGACGCTCCGCGCAGCAGCTGGCTTGATCGACAAAACCCTCCTCCTGCGAGCCGAGAGCTCAGTGGCCACTCGTCCGCTGTACCAGGCGCTCGAAACGGTACGTGCCTACGCGGCTCGGCAGCTGGTGTCGGCCGGTGAACGCGACGACGCCCACGAGGGGCTGGTGCGCTATTGCACGGCGGAAGCGTCCCTCGCCGCGGAGGGGCTGGTCGGCCCCGCCCAGGTCGAATGGATGCATCGCGTGCACGATGATCTCGAGAGCTACCGCGACGCCTTGGCGTGGCTCATCGAGCGCGGCCGTTCAGGCGAAGCGTCCGACATCGCGTCCGGGTTGATGTTCTTCTGGTGGATCCGGGGGCACGCGGCCGAAGGCCTCCAGTGGGTTGAACAAACTCTGAGCCTAAGGTCTCTTCCGCCCGCGGCCGAGTCGAGAGCGCTCCTGGCAGCGGCGATGATGTGGTACGCGCAAGGAGGACTCGAGCGCGCACGCACCGCTCTGACGCGCGCCCGCGCGCTCGCACGCGACATGAATACGGTTGTGCTGACTGAGGACCTGTCCGCGCGCGTTGAATGGGGCCTTGGCAATCTACAGGCGGCCCGCGACGGGTTTACGCGCGCTGCGGAAGGGTTCCAGGCGTTGGCGATCCCGTGGGGCACCGGGGACGCGCTAATCGGGATGTCGGGCGTCGCCCTCGAGAGCGACGATCCTGACCTGGCGGAACGCCTGTTGGATGAGGCCACAGCGGCGCTTCGGCATGCCGGCCCGTGGTTCCTATCGCGGGCGCTGTTCGTTCGCGCGATTCTGGCGGTAGGTCGCGGGAACGCCGATGACGCCATCGCGTTGGTGAGTGAGAGCCTCGCGCGCATCAGGGATCTCCAAGACAAGTACGCACTTATCCACGCGTTGGTTCCTCTCGCCGCCGCGGCGGCAATGAAGGGCGACGATGCCTGGGCGGCGCGGATCCTCGGCACCCGGGATGCCGTGAACGAGCGCACCCTTGCCACGGTTTTCCACAAGCCGGCGCTCGCTCTTAAAGAGCGGACGGAACGGGAAGTGCGTGCACGCCTCGGCCCGGATCGCTGGGCCCGTGCCTATGCAGCCGGGCGCCACACCTCCATCGAGGCGTTGATGAAGGAAACCAAGGGGGCGCGCCTTTAGACGGGGGCTCAGAATCTGACTTTGACGCGTACCGTGACGCCGCCGTGCCGGGCGAGCGCGGCGTCCACGGCCACGCCGGCACCAGTCCCTATCGCCGCACCGATCGCCGCGCCGCGCAGTGCGTCCGGCAGACAGCTCGCGCCGCCCTCTTCCTGGTACAGCTGACAAACGAACGCCGCAAGTCCACCGAGACCCACGGCGCCGATCATCGCGCCGGTGATGGCGCCGTTCTTGAGCGAGTCGCGAGACTTGCGCGGCGCCGGTTGATCGAGGCCCACAGGCCCTTCCGCTGCGAGCGACCGGCGCCGAACCTCGACGGGACGCGGCCACTCGAATGCGGAAGAAGCCGATTTCAGGCCTTGTGCCTTTTCCTGCGCAGTCACCGGGCGCCCTGAGCCGGCCAGACAGGCGATCAACACGAGTGACAGTGCGGTCCTCGTGCAACCACGTTGTGCCGAGCCGAGCGGAATGGCGAATCCTTCGTGCGCGGTGCGGGCCAAGTGCAGCACGGCCGCCCTAGTACGGAACCGCGGTGCCGGGATCGAAGGTCGCGCCGCCCCCGGCAAGCTGACCACGTATCGCCCCGTCCGGATTGAGCGCCGTGTGGACGTTGAAGTAGTGTCCCGCGGGGTTGCTGAGGATCGCGGCAGCCCTGTCTGACGACACGTTGATGCCGTTCTTGGTAATCGATCCGCTGCCGTTGACGAGCGCCAGCTCACCCGACGAGAGGCCGGCATTGACGGCGATCCCGGCATTCACGCCCGCTGGGCCGCCATGGATATGCGCGTCGGTCACGACGGTCCCGGCCGGAAATCCCGTGACGCTGATCTGAATGTTCGCCGACGCAGACGTGATGGTGCCGGAATCGTCCTTCGTGACCGTCAGCGCGATAACGGCCGTGCCGCTGGCGTTCGCATCGGCATTGGCGATGGCCGGGACTTCATTGGCGGGCGAGAGAGGCACGGTGAAGGTGGAGGTGGTCAGTGTCCCTGTCGACGGTTCGGTCGGGGATGAGGCCCCGCATCCGACCGCAAGGACGCTGACACCGACGAGGAGTACTGAGAGTCTGTTCATTGCTGTTCTGCCTTTCGGGATGTCGCTCAGAAGAATTTCCGCGCGAGGTTGAAGCCGAGAAAAAGACTGTCCGCGAAACCGCCGCGCGCGAGTTGTCCGAACGTCGTTCCCTGGCCGTTGTTGAAATTGATTTGAAACAGGTGGCCGCCGACGCGTTTTTCGACGCCGAATCCGTAGGCAGCCTTGTCGGGACGGTAGCCGCCGGCACGGGGAGCCATTTCTCCGACGACGTAGACGGTAGAACTCACGCGCACGCGGCCGCCGATGCCGACGAATGCGGTGTCGCGATCGATGTTCAGGATCGCGGCCGTGTTGTGAACCCACACTGGCGTCGCATACACCGCGAGTCTGTCGCCCACCATTCGTGAAACGACCAGGCCCAGCGCCGGCGCATACCGCTCCTGGAAATTGTCCGCGCCCTCCACCGAGACGAGGGCCGAGAGCGACACCGGGATCGAATCGCTCTGGCGCACGGCGTCGTACTTGCCGTAGAACTGGAAGGTCTTGTCGATCGCCGTGCGGTATACGGCGGCCTGCACATGCCGGGCGATGCCGAAGCGGTACTCGAAGCCGACCGCTGCTCCTTGATCGAGCCCGAACAGATTGCCGGCATTGCCACTGAGACTCCCCTGCCGAAGATTGCCGTTGAACCGGTGCGTGAGCTGGAAGCCCGACCCGTGGAGTGGGAGCCTCAGCGTGGACGGCAGGTTGAGAACGCGAAAATCCGGCTCGGCGAGCACCGGCGCGGCATCGTCATCCGCGGCCGTCGCTCCTGACTGGCTGGCGGGTTCGATTCGCGAAGCGCCCGAGGTCGACGACACACTCTGTGCGGCGGCCGCCGACGTCCACACGGTGAACAGCGCGGCGGCTGAGAAGACGATAGAGCGACGTGTGATGACAAACATGTGGATGCTGCCTCCTGCAAATCTGCGTTTACTTGTCCGCGCTCACGATCAACGAGGCCTTCATGCGGCGATGACCGCTGCCGCAGTACTCGGAGCACGTGATCTCGAACGTGCCGGCCTCCTTCGGCGTCAGCTCGATGGTCGTCGTCCTCCCGCCGGCCGGGATACGCACGTTCAGCCCGAGTGCCTTCACCTGAAATCCGTGCGTCCCGTCCGTCGAGACGACGTCCAGCCGCACGCGCTCGCCGAGCGGGATCTCGATGCGCTCAGGCGAGAAGGCAAAACGCGACAGCGTGACGGCGATCGGTGGCGTGGAATCGGCCGCGTGCGGCGCCAGACCAACCACAAAGGGGATCGTCAGAAGCAGCGTCGGGACGAACCGTTTCATCGGTCACCCGGTGCGGTGATTGTCCTGGACGTCATAACAAGCTCCGATGACCGGTGTGGTCGCGCGTGCGTGGCCGGCCATGCAGGCAGTGTGGAGGGCGAGCGAGGTGGCGACCACCGACAACACCCGCACAGGACTCGTACGACGCCCGCACAGGACGCCGCGGTAAGATGAACGGCTATGGCACTTGCCGCGCCGGCATCATTCGGCGCGCAGCTCAAAGCACTCCGCGAGTCAGCCGGCTTCACGCAGGAGGAACTCGCGACGATCGCGGGCCTTTCAGTCCATGCGGTGAGCGCGCTGGAGCGCGGCGAACGACGTCGGCCCCATCTCGAGACCGTGCGCGCGCTGTCCGCGGCGCTCGACCTGACCGGTTCGATCCGCGACGCACTGCTGGCGAGCGCGCGAGCACCTGCGCGTACCGCCGCGGTCGACGAACTGAGCGGCGCCTCGCTGCCCCTGCCCCTGACGGTCCTGCTTGGCCGCGACGGGGAGGTCCAGACGTTGCGGCGCTGGCTCGCGGATCCCGCCACACGCCTCATCACGCTCATCGGCCCAGGCGGCGTCGGAAAGACGCGTCTGGCGCTGGAGCTCGCTCGCGCGATCGCGGACGACGGCTCGCGCCGCGTGGTGTTCGTAGCGTTAGCGGCCGTTCGGGAGTCCGGGTTCGTCGCCCCGGCGATTGCCGAGGCTCTCGGACTGTCTGACGTCAGCGCGCGCGATTTGCCGAAGCGCGCACACGTCGCCTGTGATGATCACCCCACGCTGCTCGTGCTCGACAATTTCGAGCACGTGTTGGACGCGGCGCTGCTCGTCGCGGATTTACTGGCGTCGATCCCGTCGCTCCTGGTGCTCACCACCAGCCGCGCCCCGCTCCGTCTACGAGGAGAGCGGGAGTACCCTGTCGGCCCGCTGGCGTTGGAGGCGGACTCAGAGGGAATGTCGCCAGCCGACGTCGCGCAGGCTCCCGCGGTGCGGCTCTTCGTGGACCGGGTGCGGGACGTGCAGCCTGACTTTCGCCTGACGTACGAGAACGGCCGCACCGTGACCGCGATTTGCCGCCGGCTCGACGCGCTGCCCCTCGCGCTCGAACTGGCGGCCCCGTGGATCAAAGCGTTGACGGCTGAGGAGCTGCTCCGCCAGCTCGAACGCGACGTCCTGCTGTCGACCGTAGGGGCGCGCGACCTCCCCGAACGTCAACGGACGATGAACGCGACGGTCGCGTGGAGTTATCAGCTCCTCAACCAGGACGAACAGCGCGCCTTCCGTCGCTTCGGCGTGCTGCCCGGTCGCTTTCCAATCGAGGCGGCCGCGGCAGTCCTTGCCGATGGTGACGGTGCGTCGGCCGGGAGCGGCGAAGCGCTCCGCGCTGCTGCCGGCTTGATTGACAAGAGTCTCCTTCTGCGGGCCGAGACCTCAGTGGAGGGCCGCCCGCTATACCAGATGCTCGAAACCGTGCGGGCCTACGCCGCCCTCGAGCTCGCCGCCGTTGGCGAACGCGACGTCGCCCGGGAGGGGCTCGCTCGCCATTGCACGAGCGAAGCCGGTCTCGCCGCGGAAGGGTTGGTCGGACGGGCGCAGGTCGAATGGACGCATCGCGTGCGCGACGATCTCGAGAGCTACCGCGCCGCGCTGATGTGGCTCATCGAGAAAGGTCGTTCGGCCGACGCCTGTGAGATCGCCTGGAGTCTATTCTTCTTCTGGGCCATCCGTGGGCATACAGCCGAGGGTCAATGGTGGTATGAGCAGATCCTGAATCATCCGTCTCTTCCGCCGGCTGTCGAATCGAGAGCGCTCATGGGAGCAGGCGGGATGCGATACGCGCAGGGAGACCTCACGGCCGCGCGCACGTTGCTGACACGGGCGCGCGCGGTCGTCGATGGCACCGAGGACAAGGAGATCGCCGCGCACGTCGATCACATGCTCGGACGCGTCGAGTACGCACTTGGCGACACCGATGCGGCTGGCAGCTCGTTTACTGACAGCAGGGCAGGGTTCCGTGCCCTCGCGCGCCCGTGGGGCAATGTGCTTGCCCTGAACGGGATGGCCTGGGTCGCACTCGCGACTGGTGACTTCGGTGGGGCGAAACGCCTGCTGGATGAAGCGACCTCGGAGGCAGAAGATGTCGGTCCGTGGTTCCTGGCGTTGACCCAGAATGTTCGCGCCATGGCCTCGGTTCAACGCGGCGAGGCCGATGAAGCGATCACCTGGGTGCGCGACAGCCTCATCAGTATCCGCGAGCTCCAGGACAAGTTCGCGTTCGCGTACGCGCTGGTCCCGCTCGCCGCCGCCGCAGTACTCAAGGGCAACGACGGATGGGCGGCGCGGATTCTGGGAGCCCGGGACGCCGTCGCGGAACGCACCGGAACCGTCATCGTTCACAAATCGGTTCTCGGTCTCAGAGAGCTCTCGGAGCGAAAGGCCCGTGGCCGTCTCGGCGACGCGCAGTGGGCCCGTGCGTATGCCGCAGGGCGCGAAGCCTCGATCGACGCGTTGCTGACGGACATCGATCGCGCCAGCGTGTAGGCCGATTCCCGTTCCCGGCTTTCCTCTCATCCCGGAATAGACGAAGGCGCCTGACGGTTAGGTGAATGTGTGCACGTTCATCGACGCAGAGGTCCCGCCTGACTGGGTCACTGGTCTCGAAACCGATTCCCTGCCTGAGCAGGCGGCCATCACCGTTGAGACCGAGAACAGCCGATACAACTTCACGATCCTGAGCGGCCGAACGGGCGACGTGCTCGTACGCGGCGGACGGCTGTTTCCAGAAGAGACGTCGGCACGTCTGGTGGGGAGTTCACTCGGCGGCAGCGTGCTGAAGCTGCGCAGCATCCACATCGGGTTCAGGATGGAGCTCTACGCCTGCGAGCGCTCCATCATCACGAGCCGTGTCCGATCGATTCGTGTGGTCTCAGGTCTGTCTGACTAGGCCGTAACGCTGTCTTTGAGATCTATTCGGGACATTTCAACGCCCATGGCGCTACCTGGTCGACGTCGTCGGAACAGGAACCGCGAACACGAACCGCTGCCCGTCCGGCGTAACGTGCTTCCACTGCGGCGGATTGCCGGGCAGCGGACCTTTGACCCTGAACAGCTCGCGCGGCGCCGAGGCCTTGAACTCCGGCGTGGTCGATACCTCGACGGCCATGACTCTGATCTCCTGCGCCGCGTTGTCGTTGACGTGATAGAACAGCTCGCGCCCGTCGCTGCGCCAGTTGATGCCGCCGACGACACCAGCCTCGTTGCTGATCTTCCACTTCATCTCGCCGGCGGCTTCGCCGGTTTTTGCGTCGAACGGCCGGACATAGACCTCGAACCGATTCGTATCGTTCGAGCCGAACGCCACATAGCGGCCGTCGGGTGAGAACCGGCCCGCACCCGCTTCGAACTCCGAACGCGCGAAATCCACGGCCTCACGCTTGAGCGGATCGGTGCCGGTCAGCGGGATGGCGAGCACGATCCCGCCGCCATCGACCATCGCAAACTGCTTGTTGGGCGAGAAGTCGGTCAACGCCATACCGGCGCCGGAGGTATACCGGA
This sequence comes from Vicinamibacterales bacterium, assembly GCA_050742535.1. Classification (GTDB taxonomy): domain Bacteria; phylum Acidobacteriota; class Vicinamibacteria; order Vicinamibacterales; family UBA2999; genus Gp6-AA40. The sequence continues at coordinate 26,516 of JBOGIQ010000036.1, forward strand.
ACAGCTGCTCCTCCGGCCCCTGCCCCGTCCACTGTTTGCGATAGATACTGCCGAAACCGGCGCGCATGGATACGTACGCGACTCGATCGTTATCGAACCAGACCGGCGCGTTCTCGCCGTCAGGCGTCGCCGTCACTGCGGTGCCCTTGCCGGTCGCGATGTCGAAGGCCCAGATGTCGTTGGCGCCGGTCTGAGGATCAGCGCGCATCACCGCCACCTTCGATCCGTCCGGGGATACCGACGGTTGCACGTAGAGCCCCGGCGCACCGATGCGGCCGACTTCTTTGCCCTGCCGATCGAACACGGTCAGCTGACGCAGCTGTGGAAGAGGCGGAACCGAGAAGACGACGCGCTCGCCGTCACGGCTGACGCTGCCGAACGCACCGGGGTTCGATTGCGGCGGGATCGAGTCGGGCGCCTTGAACATCGGCCGCGGCTTGCTGAACTCGAAGGTGCCCGGACCGCTCTTCACCTGCACGGACATGACCACCCGGTCGGGTCCGAAGAAGAACAGCTCCTGGCCGTCGCGTCTCCACCAGACCATTCCGTAGCCACCCTCGGTCGAGAGCTGCCACGTATCGACCTTGGCCTGACTGCCGGGGGGAGGCACGGATCGGACCCAGATCTCCGCACGGCCTGTTTCGTTCGACCGGTACGCCAGTAGCCGGCTGTCGGGCGACAGCCGCGCCGCGAGCATCTCCTTCTCTGACTTCGCCGCCTCGATCGGCGTACGGTCACCTTCCGCCGGCAGCAGATAGAGCCGGCTGCCCGCCAGGTCCGATTCGTAAAAGCTCAGATAACGGCCGTCGAGCGACCAGTCGGTGAGCACGATCGGGCCGCCCTGATGCGCGTACATCGTCTCCTCGGCACCGGAACCGTCGGAGGCCTTGCGAAGGATCGTGTAGCGGCTGCCGCGCAGTGCGACATAGGCGACCCACTTTCCGTCCGCCGACCATGCCGGCGCCTGCACCGTCTCGCGCGGCTTGTTCGACGTAATCTGGACGCCCTTTCCGGTCGCGATGTCGTAGACCCAGACGTCGACGGTTTCCTTGTCGAGATCCGGCTTGATCAACGCGATCCGCGCGGCATCGGGCGACAAGGTCGGCTGATTGAAGATGTGCCGCTCGGCGATCGTCGAGATCACCTTTCCCTGACGGTCGTACAACGTCAGCGTGCGAGCGTTCTGTTCGAGCTGCCGCGCGATGTTGCGAGCACGTTCAGCAGGGTCCTGCTGTGGGTTCTGCGCGACGGCCGCCGTCGCGGACAACGCAACCGCGCAGATCGCCGCTGCGATCGTCAGACGTTTCGGTGACACAGTGGCCTCCTCAGCAGTTCTGCGGACAGAGCGAAACGAGCCGGCCATCGGCGAGCGTGACCTCGCGGATCAGACCGGAACGCGATCCGTCGCGGGCACGGCTGGCCTCCACCTTGACCGACTTCTGCATCGACGCCTCGAAGTTCTCCTTGCCAACGTCACGCTGCCGGAAAAATCCGGGCGAGGGCCCCTCGAACGACCAGGTTTCCATCTGGCCCTTCTCGTTCTTCACATCAACGAAGAGATAGATGTGGGGATTCCGCCAATCGACCTTGCTGAGCGTGCCGGAGGTGGTGAACCGCTGGCTGAAATCAAACAGGGCCGACATGTTGTGGTGCGCCAAGGCAGAGCCGGCGAGGAGGCCGGCCAGACAAACCGAGAGAGCAAGCCTGCGAATCATGTCGCTACCTCCGCTCGGGTTTCCTGAGCCCTGAAC
>JBOGIQ010000037.1:0-27982 GCA_050742535.1 Vicinamibacterales bacterium
CGGCGCGAGATCCCAGCGTGAGATTCGGTACGTCACAACGTCCCGAATATTACGCCTTCTGCGGGTGGATCAGTTTTCGATCGGCCGCTCCAGGCGATCGACGACGAGGACCTCAACCGGCCCCCGTCCTTCCTCGACGCGGAGGCCAAGCTGCTCCTGCAGCACGGTGAACACCGACGGGCCTGAGTCGGGTCCGCCATCCGGGCTTGTCGCAGGTGAGAGCGGTGGCAGGTCGATCTGGATGTCGAAGAAGCCGGTGAGGCCGGTGCGATCGACGACTGGACGGCGGAAATAACCCGCCAGCGCCTCCGCGATGCCGCGCGTATCAATCCGTACGGCTGACCACGTCATGTTGGGAGGGTTGATGCGGCCGGTCAAGAGGTTGTTGCCGCAGTTGGGACGCTTCTCACTGTCGGGCAGTGAATTCCGGTTCGCCGGCGATCGATCGACGCAGCCACCGTCCTTCGACCGCGTGAGCTTCGAGCCGCCGCGTGCCACGGTCAGGACGTACGCCGGAAGTTCCCTGGTCTCGCGATGCATGCGGAACTGGAATCGGTCTGCCAGCAGCGTCTGCAGCATCAGCATCACTTCCGCGCGCGACGCCTCACCTGCGGCACGCGCGTCGAGGTCGTACCGGTCTTCTCGCATCCAGGCCGGGCCGCCGATGACGGTGTAATTCGGAACGCCGAATGCGTTGGTGATGAAGTTCGAGACCGCGTTGTTCCGGGCAAGCAGCCTCCCGCCTGGCAGTGCGGTGAAGTCCGCGCCAGGCCTGGTGTCGTTCGGGTCCGTGCGCTTGATCGAGACCACTTCAAATGCGGGCCGCTGACCGGCAGGCGCCGCGTTCTGGGCGAATCGTCCGCGCGTGGCGACACGGATCTCCTCGGCGCCGAGGATGTGGAACCGCGGGGTGAGACCCGAGACGATCGGCACTCCGACGACCGCACTGCCGAGGAGCGCGATCGCGGCGCGGCGTGCAAACGTCAGGCGCATCCCCAGATCGCTCCGGGCAATCGATTCAAGACGCGCGCGCAGATCAGAACCCGTCACGCCGGTCACGCAGGCGAGCGGCGTCCGCAGCGTGAACCGGCACACGGTCAGAATGCCTTCGGCGTACTCGTCCGGGTCATTGCCGGCGCGCAGCACGGCTTCGTCGCACGCGCGCTCGCGCTCGTCGATCATCCGCCGCTCGATCCACCACACCAGCGGATGGAACCAGAAGATCGCCTCGACGAGCATGTGAGCCGCGGCCGCAAGATTGTCGTGACAGCGGACGTGGCACCGCTCGTGCGCGAGGAGGGCATTCAATTGTGCAGGGGTCAGGCGATCGACCAGCCCCTCGGGCAGCAGCAGCACCGGGCGCCAGACGCCGACGACGCCAGGTTCCAGCGTAGACGGCGACGACATCACCGCAAGGTTGGCGACGTCGTACCCGGCGCCCAGGTCCACCGGCCGGGCATGGCGCAGCGCGGATCCGACGGGACGCCATTGACGCCACCACCAGAACAGGACGACGAGGAATCCCGCGACCCAGACAGACGCCAGCACCCAGAGCCATGGTGAAGGCTGCCCGGCCGACAGAGGCGACATGGACACCGCCGCCGGCAGGGGGGACGCGAGGACCTCCTCCAGAACGAATGTCGTCACCGGCCTCGCGACTGCCGGCGCCGTCCGCCACTCGAACCGGGACCCGAGCGCGACGAGCCAGGACAACGGCACGAGAAACTTCAGCGAGGCGGCGGTCCACAGCCAGTAGCGGACGCGCGGCCGATTGCCGCGCAAGGCGAGGGTCGCCAGCCACACGATGCCGGCGACCAGCGTCGACTGCCAGAGGTGAGCGACGAACGCAGATGGCAGCGAGTCGGTCATCGCGTCCTGCCTTTCTTCGAGATCTTTTTGAAGGCGTCCTCCGCTTCGCGGATGTCCTCCAGCGTGAGCTTGCCCGACTGGACGAGCCGGGCCATGACCGGTTTGGCGTGGCCGTCGAACAGCGCCAGCAGGTCGTCGATCAATCGGGTGTGCGCCTCGTCACGAGTGATCGCGGCCTCGAAGATGTTGGCGTTGCTGATCCGCTTGACGCACCGCACCGCCCGTTTCTTCTCCAGCCGATACACCATCGTCTGCACGCTGGTGTACGCGGGCCGTCCCTGCTCGGGCAGTGCCTCGTGAATCTCGCGGACGGAACAGGCGCCGCGGGTCCACAGCGCTTCCATGATGCGGAGCTCGATGCGGCTCAGCGTCGGTCGTCGTGACATCTGCCAACCACTACGGTGGCGGATCTAACTACATCTGTGGTTGTATGTCAAGCAGGAGTTCAATTGGAACAGCACGAACGGTCCACTGCCGGTCGCACGGGTGATCGCATCGCTCAATCGATCGGCCGCGCGTCGCTGATGCAGGGCCCGCTGTTCCAGATCCGCAATGGCGCGGATGTTCTTCCGCAGCACGGTCGCGTGTTCGTCCATCACGGTTCGTATGTCAAAACATCTGCCAACTCATCGGGCCGGAGATAATCAATTCCGTCAAAGGACAACCTCCGGGTATAGGCAATGCATCTTCTGCGTTATGCCGACTCAGCCGGTTGCGGCCATCGTCAATACAAACCCCGATCTTGTCGAGCTTCTGAGAGTACACATTGAGAGGGCAGGCTTCGTTGTGCTCGTCATTCATATCAGTGACATACGCAAGGGACTCGACATTGCCGCCGTCCTCGCGCAGCACGACCCGCAAGTGATCGTCTATAACGTCGTCTTTCCCTATGAAAGCAACTGGCGGTTCCTGCAACACTTGCGCGAGACGACTTTCAATGGGCAGCGGTTCGTGATCACCACGCCGAACGAGGCCGGCGTCCGGCAGCTGATAGGAAAAGACGAACGGGTCTACGAAGTGCTCGACGATCGCGCGGATACGGACACCATCGTCCAGGCGGTCAGGGAAGCCGCACGCGCCCGGCCGACAACCTAGTTCTGTGGCGCGAACCCTTCGGGTTCGTGAGGCAATCGGCTGGTCGAATACAGAACGAATGAACCGTTCGTCTCAACGTGACGCAGATGAAACGCCTGCGTCACCAGTGCCTCGAACTCGGAATTCGTGCGAGTCCGATCGACGACGACGAAGCCGATTCGTTTATCGCGAATGAACGCCGGTCCGTGATGCAGGAGCGCCGCCGTTTCGCGCTCTGTGAGCGATCGCTTCTCGCTCAGCATTGCCAGAGCGCGGTACACCGGATCCATCAAGACCTCGTCGACGCGGCGGCGCGCAATCCGGGAGAGGAATCCGCCCATGACGGTCCGGCCATGCCAGGTCTGATTGAATTCGGTCCTGGCAGTGAACGCACCCAGACTCGATACGCCATCGACGACGCCCGTCGGAATCTCCAGCAGGACCGTTGATTGCGGGGCCGCGGCGACATGGCGATAGAGCGGCGGGATCCCGGCGGAGTACAAGGTCAGAGGAGCAGGCAGCAGTTCAGCCGCGAGAGCGATGCCCGCGACACCCATCAGCACGCGCCGCTGACGCGGATGCCGGCGGCTCAATTCGCCAAGGGCCTGGGCAACGAGGATCGCCACGCACAGCGTCAACAGAATCGCGAATCGCGCCGGTGTATGGACAAGTCCAATCAATGGAACGTAGCGCAGCAGCGCCCACGGCCCGGGCACATATGTGTTGAGGCCGGCGATGTGGATAAACGGACCCAGCGCAAGCAGCCCACACATCGCGGACAGGCCGACCCACCAGCGCGAAGGACGCCACCCCGCCCGCCACGCGAAAAACAGAATCGCCAGCGCGACGTATGGGAGTGAGGCCACGTTTTCGATGTAGGCCTGAGGCCGATCCGTCAGCCACCGCGCGATCGCCGCGGGGGCCAGCGGATGATTTGGATTCGGGAGTACGAGCGCGAGCAGATCGATTCCCGGCGGGCTGCTCCGCCAGAAAATCGCTGGCGTGTCGAAGTCACCCCGGACAAGCCGCACGACGGCCGCATACAGCAGCGGCGAGGCAAGCAGTGCCGTCACGGCGGCCGTAATCGCCGTCAATCGCACACACCGCCGGATGTCCGCACCTGTCAGATCGACAACCCGGAAACGAAGTCTGCGCCCAACGTGCACCAAGGCCAGTACGGTCAGGATGAGAACGGGCGTGTAGAGCGTCCGCGACCGGATGGCGATTCCACCGATGATGACCTCCCCGCCGCCGCTGATTGCAATGAACGCAATCACGGCCACCGTGCAGAGCATGACGACGTTCACGGCGAGCGTGGAGATTCGCCGGGGCGCCGGCGCGCGTGCTTCGATCGAAACGACACGGCCGGCAACGAAGCCGCCGCCGATCACGAGGCAGAAGACGGCGTAGTACACGTCGGTCATCGACGCCCAGGCGAGCGTCGCGCCGAGCGCGATCGCGTCGCGGACGCGCACATGACCGTTGGCCCGCACGAGCAGCAGAAGGAATATCGCCAGTGGTGCGGTGCCGATCAGACTGAAATGGCCGGTTCCGCGCGTGATCAGAATCGGACTCCAGCCGAACAGCAGGCCGGCGAGCCACGACGCCGCGGCATCGCGCGTGACCTGATGGGCGAGCAGGAACACGGCGTACCCGCCGAGAATCATCAGCAGCAGATACACGACGTTGAATGTCTGGATGACGGTCAGGAACGTGCGGAGCGGGATGGCAATCAGATCGGCAAACGTCGTGTAGTTGTGGAGGCTGAGATTCGTTTGCCCGATGCCGCCGAAGAGCGTGTCGGTGAAATACGGAATGCGCCCTTTTTCAATGAGCTCGCGATGGAAGACCCACTGATTCCAGACGTACACACCGGTGTCGCCTCCCGGTTCACCTGTCAGACTCGTTCCAAGATGGAGAGGGAGCGGCAACGAGAACACAACGGCGACAGTCGCATAACCGATCAGAGCGACTGCATGGGTGCGCCACGATCGTGGCATTCAGGGCGATTCGGGATCGCTCCGCCCCGCGGCGGCGTTTGGCATCGCGCGCCGTTTTTAACATCTTTTTAACATCGTTGACAATCGGTCGCGCGGAGGATGATTCCCAAGTCGATGAGAGCGTGGGCGCTTCCCCTGTTCCGTTGCCTCGAATGTTCGGCCACGACCTTCGGGTCGAGCGCGGCAGACATCCGATGTTCTTCTTGTGGAACGACTTACGCCAGGCGAGGCGACGTCGTCGACTTCCTGCATCGCCCTCATCCGGCCATCGTCCGGGAACGGGAGGCCGTCCACAAGATCGATCGGGAGGCGGGCGCGCCGGAAGACTGGATGCGCGGCGTGTTGGGGCGATTGAATCGCGACGAGCTCACCCAGGACGATCTGGCGAGCTCCGCGCACATCCGCGCGATCGCCGAGTCCCGGGCACAGGTACTGGAGTTGTTCAGCGAAGAGCGCCTCACGCCTGGCTCTGTCGTGCTCGAGCTGGGAGCGGACGTCGGATGGGCCAGCTCGATCCTGATCGCCGCCGGACGCCGCGTTATCGCCACCGACATCACCGACCATCTCTTTCTTGCCGTCGATGGCGAATCGCCCAATCTCTGTCGCCTGCTTGCGGATATGAATCGCGTCCCGCTTGCGGACTCCACGGTGGACGTGGTCTTCGCCGCCTCCTGTGTTCACCACTCATGGGATCTCGGGCTCACCTTTCACGAGATCGCGCGGGTTCTGAAGCCGGGAGGAACTGCCTACTTGACTGGAGAGCCGCTGCCGTCGTGGCTGCGCTATGTGGTGGGCGGGCAGTTCGGTCACAAGGAGCGTGAGCTCGGGATCAACGAGACGTGGATTCGCCGGGATGTGTGGCTGCGCGAATGCCGGGCGGCCGGTCTCGAGCCGCGCATCGTCTTTCCGAAGCTGGACGATCGGCAATTGAGGGAGCGGCTGCGCAAGCGACGGCTGCCCGGATTCCTTGGCGGCGCGATGCGTCCGCTGATGTCCACACTGCAGGTATCCGTCCACCTGCGTGCCCATAAACGTCCGCGTCAGTGATCAGGCGATGTACGGCTGCTCAGTTGGGCGTCGGACGCTCCACGTGATCGATGACGAGGACGTCGACCTCCGTCTTCGCGACTCGTAGGTGAAGCCCGAGCTGTTCGTCGAGTGCCTTCGCCAACGATGGCTCGTGAGATACTCGATCGTCCGTCACACGGAGGCCATCGTCTACGCGCCAGCGCAGGTCGATGTCGAACGTCCCGGCGAGGCCGGTACGATCGATCACCGGACGGCCGAGCGCGTTCTGCAGGACCGTGATCAGCTGCACAATCGGACGGTCCCTTAGAGTGATCGTACGAACGCCATCGATTGTGTGCGACCCGTAACCGCAGGGCATCTCGACAACCGTAGGTAACGTCGGCGGCGCAGCGCCCTCCCGGGGTCCGGTTGCCGGCCTGCACGGTTGCGCCGGGGGACGGATCCCTCGTCCGAGAGAGCCTCGCCGCACGACCGACAGTTCGTACGCGTCGCCGCGGCGCCTCTCGATGCGCGTTTTCAGCCGGAACCGCGTGGCGAGCAGGTGTCGAAGCATCGCGGTCATCTCGTCGTAGGTCGCGTTTCCGGACGCGCGCGCTTCGACGTCGAACCGCTGCTCGAGGAACGCCGACGGCCCGTCGATCTGATCGGGCCGCAGGGCAAAATCCGGATAGGCGCGACGGATCAGGGTCAGCAGCTGGGCATTCGTGGCCACGAAACGGCCACCCGGCAGGAAGGCGCCCGGGGTTATCCGGAGCGTTTCGCCGGGCACCTCGGGCGGGCTCGACTTTACGGATGCGACTTCAAACGACCGTGAAGATTGCGTCGCGATCTGGCCGGCGAGCGTGACACCGGCGCTGACGACCACGACGCCCACGATTACCGCGTGCATCACGAAACGGCTCGTTACGAACAACCTACCGGCGGACAGACACATCCCGCGCATGAATAGGTGCATCCGCCTCCGGAGCAGCTCTTGGAGCAATCGAGGCAAAACGCCTTCGGGCCCAAGGCCTCCTGACACGAAGGATCGCACGCGCTGCCCGCCGCGACGCGATCGTCGGTTCGGTACATCCACATTGCAGTCAGCGCGGCAACATACATCAGTCGTTTACGCACAGTCATGGTCGTTGTCCTTTCTCCTCGGCGGGGACTGCCGCTAGTACGCCGCAATGCCCCGGCATCCCACAAGGCGCGATCTGCCGTACGACCGGTCACTGTTCGAAGTACACCGTGGCATAGGCGAGGGCGTAGACCGGGATCTGACGCCTCACCGTCGGCCGGTACTCCCACTGTTTGACCGCGTCGACCGCCGCCCGGGCGAGCAGGGGCGTGGATGGGGTGAAGACAACCGAGGCGATGACTTTACCGTCCGGCCCGATGACGAGCTGCAGTCCGACCGTTTCGGCCAGCTGCGTGCCGCGCAGTTCCTCTGGAACTGTCGGCGGCACGTGCTTCAGTAATTCCGGGCCCTGCTGTGGTACCTGCTCTGAGGCGGCGCGTGTGCCGAGGACCCAGTTCGGAACGCCCAGCAGGCCCGCCGCGACAACTGCGACGCCACAAGCGCGCAATACCCACGTGATCCTTCGACTCATGCCGGTCTGTGGCGTCAGTTCTCAGTGGGACGGTCGATGGAGTCGACGACCAGCACGTCGACGACTCCACGCGAAGCGACGAGCTTCAGCCCGAGCTGCTCCTCCAGTGCCGTAAACAGATTAGGCCGGTCGTCAGGAGGGGCACCGGCCGCGCGAGGTGGAGCTCCGGATGGGCGGAACACCAGCTTGAAGTCGTAGTTGCCGGTCAGTCCGGTCTTGTCGAAAATCCGTCTACCGTCTACTGATGCCGTGAAGAACGTCGCGAGCCGTGTAATCGGCACGCCAATCCCTCGGACGCCGTCGCGGCCCGCCGAGACGCCGCACGGTGTAGTGCCAGGACGTCCACATTCGTCCGGGTGCGGCTTCAGGTCCGGTCCCAGCACACCATCAGAACGCGCCACGACCAGCTCGAACACCGGCTGCGTCTGTCGCTCCATGTGCGCGCGGAGCTTGAACCGGTCCTCCAGCATCGACCGCATCATGATCCCCATTTCTTCCCGAGTGGCCTCACGGCCGGCGTTGGCGAGGATGTCGAAGCGTTGGGAGAATATCCAGTCGGGGCCGATGATGTCGCCAAGCGCGGCGCGGATGCCCGGGTACGCGCCGCTCAAGAGCTGGCTCACTAGCACGTTGCTCGCAGTGTAGCGGCCACCTGGCAGGTAGCGGATCCCGCCGCCCTCGACAGGCCCGGGCGGTTTCGGCTTGATCGAGACGACGTCGAACGAGAGCTTCGGCTGGGCCTGCACACCGGAGGACTGGGCCGAGGCGGCGAGGCCGCAGCCGATAAGAACCAACCCAATGGCGTTTTTCAGTGTGGCCATGCCGCCCCCTGATGATTTACCTGCGGTGCCGCGGCTAAGACGAACCGGCTCTGTTCGGCGTTCTCTCCGGTCATTAGATACAGTACCCGAACCGGTCCCGCAAACTCGGGAAACGTCAGCCGCCGCACCTGTTCGCTGCCGCGTATGCGTGCAAGTGTTCCGGTGTTCCTCGAGAAAACATACACGCCCTCTTTGAGGGCTCCACCGGGACCGTTCAGTCCGCGCGGCACGGCGAAGGCCACGCGGCGCGCATCGCCGCTCCACGCGATCTTCCCGGTGGCGACTCGGAGATCGACCAGCTCCGCACACGAACCGTCCGTCCCCAACTGGAAGAGCTTGGTCGTGCCCGTATCCTCGTCGCGGCCGGCAATTTCCCTCCCGTTCGGCGCCAGGATCGGAAGGGATAGATGAACATTCGAACACGCCGGCGTCGGCCTGTTGAGCGCGATCACCGTTCGTTGGCCGCCCAGGCGTCGGACCGACACGAGATAGTCGCGAAATATCGCCGAATCGGACCAGCTCGTGAGGACGCGGTACGTCGCCGCATCCCTGGCGATCAGCGGATTGAGCCAGAGTGCGGCCGACCCGAAGGTCGTCGGGTTTGCAGGTTCAGCGATCACGCCAACCGACGGATACTGGTCGTGCATCAAGCCGTCGAGCAGGAGGGATTGAACGCCCAGGGCCGAGCCCTGCGCTGCGCGTCGAGCGACCTCGGCTCCGTCGAAGAACAGAAGCCCCTCGCGCGCCCCTTTGGGAGTCACGAAGATTCTCGAGTCGGGGCTTGGAATGAAATCGAGCAGTCCCGGCGCCTCCGCCAGCTGGCCGGTACCGAGATGCATCAGCAGCGCGCGGCCGCTCTCCAAAGAGACCAGATCGAGCGCCTCCGCGTACCGGAAGTACGCGCCCGGCCTGCCTGGGACCCGAAGCTCCTTGATAGTGCCGCCGATGTCGATCGGTGAATCGAGGCGGCGGTCGCCGGACGGTCGTGGCGAATCGCGCCCGCCGCGCGACGGACCATTCGCGCCGGCGAGGCGGTCGTGCAGCAGCGTTCGATAGGCGGCTTCGGTTTTGAAACCGACGATGGCGCCACCGACGATGGCGCCGCGACGGTGAACGACAACCGATGGGAAATGGACGGTCGCCCCGGAGGCAACCAGTGCCCTGGCAAGATTCGAGGGATCCGGCTGCGCATCGCTGCTGGATCCGCCGCGGCCGGCGGCGTCATAGACCGTCTCTGCGTCGGTGATCGTGAGCGGCAGTCCCAGCTGCCGCGCCGCCCGACGGATTTCGGAAAGGCCGGTTCGTGACAGCGGCATTGACGCGGACCACAGATAGATGACCCCTGCGGGCTCACTGCCGGCAGGGTGTCGCTCTGCCGCGGCAAACACCGCCGAAACGCATGCCGACAAGACCGCCGCTGCCGCGAAGCGCCGGCGTCTCATGACCGCGGCGCACTTGATGACGAAGCGAGCTGTGACGCGGCGTGATCATCGGCGGCGTCGATCGGGACGGGCGGGATATACAGGGTCACCGGTATGGTGACCAACGCAGACGGCAACTGGTCCAGCTCGCGCCAGTCCACTTTATGAGGCTCGTTCGGAAAGTGTGCGGCCTCGTACAACGCGATCGCATGGTGGCGTCCATATCGCGACCGCAGCGCGTCAGTCAATTGCTGGAGGTGCCATGCTGCCGATGACACGTTTGAGGCGCCGCTGGACTGCCCCATCAAGCCGACTTGCCAGAGGATGAGCGGCGTCGCGGAATCGTACTGCGGCTGCCGCCGCACGAAGTCGGTCGCTTCGAACATCTGGCAGCCGCGGTCAGCCGGATCGATTCCGAGATCGGCGAACAGACAGTCGGCGGCGGAGATTCCCGGCTGCATCACGGCCTGGTACCCTTCGCGGCGCGCACGGCGGACGGCCTCATGAGGGGCCCATGCGAACACGCCGGGATGGCCGTAGTAGGCGACACAGACTCGCTTTCCCTCGCGAACGGCCGCGAGGATCCGCTCCACGATCCTGGCATACGTCAGCTCGCGCGGCACGTCGTCGCCGTAACAGTCCATGAGGGACGCGGCGGCCGGATTGATCATCGTGATCCACTCGTCTTCAACACCGCTCGTCAGGCAGTAGAAGACCTGATCGGCGTGCTGCAGTTCCGCCAGTCCTTGACTGGTCAGGTGCGACGCCAACGACATCCCCGTTCCGACGATGGACAGGGAACCGCGTGATCCGTCAGTGCTCATGGTCATATTTGTGGACAGGCGGATATCGCGCGGCCTCCAGCCCGCCGGTCACGACGGCGACGCGTCGTTCGTATACTGGCCCTCCCGCGGCGGGACAAAGCCTGGCATTTCGGCCGGATTTCGAACCAGCCACCGGCCGCCGCCGGGGACGAAATAGAACGTCAGCTTTCCTGTCTGTCGCAGCTTTTGACCGTCGACCTCGAGCGGCTGGAACGACCACCTGGCGACTGCGCTCTCGACCGCTTTCGCGATGGCGCGATCGGGCGCCTCGAGCATCGTGACATTCTCGACGGCGCCATCGGTGTCGGTTGTCACTTCCACGACGACCACACCCGCAGAGGCGCTGCGGGGCACTGTGGTCAGCACCGGGCGCGGTGTGTGGACTGCACGTGAGCGGAAGTTGAGCTCATTAGTCCGAGCGAGCCGCGCCTCACTCCCCGACAAGGCGCGGATGACGCCTGCGGGCAGCGCCGCCGCAGCGAACCACACAGCCGTCGCGGTGATAAGTGTACCGACGAGTACCGTCAGAGCCCTGCTCATCGGGCCGGTCCCCGCCCTTGCAGAGCGCCGTCAGCGGGTGGGGTCGTGAACGGGCCGTCGAGTCGCGGAAATATCAGGGCCACCTCCGGGAATCCGACCGCCCGCAGCGACAAACCGGCGACGCGACAATTGAGCGCGGACACCCGCGCGCAGTCGATCAGCACCGGGCGGTCGCGCGGGAGCTCGATCGCCGCGCGCACGGACAATTCGTTGCGCGGAATATTTCGGGCGCCGTCCATGTGGCCGTCTTCGTATTCGTTCCTCTCTCGGATATCCAGGAGCACTGCGCCGCTACGGCGACGTGTCAGCGTGATCTGGTCGATTTCCTCAGCGAATGTGTCGGCGTAATTGAGAACGGGTATCTGCCGGTCGCCCTTCATGTGGGCAATCACCCGCTCTTCCTCCTCCGCCGTCAGCCGTGCCGCCATTGCGCCCGTGACACGGCCCCGGCCGTCGAAGAAGACCAGGGTGGGCGTGATCATGAGACCGAAGAACGACGGCTGCGGCAACTGCAGCACGAAGTCAGCGGAGATTCCTGCGTCCGCCAGCCACGACCGGACGACCGTCTCCGGGCGTGACGAGACGACCAGAAACGAGGCGTTGGCCTGCTGCGCAGCGAGCGCCAGCCTTCGATAGAACGGCCGGCTGTCGCCACAGGCGGCGCAGCTCGGCGACATGAACAGCACGACCGCATATGGGCGCACGGACCAATCCCAGCCAGTCCACTCGACACCCATACCAGGCTGCAGCAGCCGGCGAATCGGCTGATCGGATGCCCTGATCGCCGGCACCGTCACGGCCTGCCAGACCGTGCCGATGACGCAGGCGATGAGAACGGCGTCGCCGATGCGGCGCCAGATGCGGAATCTGCGTGATGACAACATCAGCGTCGTCCCTCATCCCGCGCCACAGACGATCAGGTGCAGGACGCGCCTTCGATGCAGCCGTTTCCGCCCGGCTCCTCGAAGCAATCCCAGAACCCGCTGGACGCGGGATGCGCCTCCATGCAGAAGCCCATGCCCGGCTCACTGCAGATGTAGCAGGCGCCTGCGTTGACAGGCTCCGGTGCCACCATGCGCCACCCCAGCACACCGGCCACCGCGCCGAGACGTAACACCATCGCGAACATTTCTGAATTCGCCATACCGCCTCCGTGGCTGCCTACGATGCGCGCGTTGCGCGCGTTCGGCTAGTCACGCACTGCCGTACGAACGCCGGCCCGTGGACACGGCAGCAGTTGCTTGTAGACCCCGTGATCGTGCGCCTTCATGAGCATCTGCGCCCGCACCGTCGCCAGCTTTGCCGGTCGATCTGCGACGGCGCCAAGGTCGAGATGGTCGCCATATACCGGAATCGCGGCGGCGACGATGCTGTATTTGGGGAGGCGCAGGGACCGGGTGGATGGATGAACCACGATCGGCACATCGCAATGCCACAGGTCCGTGCGCACGAATCCGTCGACCACGGAAAACCTGCCGTCCGCACCAGGCGGGGACATGAAGAGCAGGCCCCATCCGGGTGGCGTCCACCAGCAGATGCCCAGTTTGAGGGTCACACTGTGCCCCATGCGCTGCTGCCATGGGCTCGAGAAGTACGGTGTTTCACTGACAAACGCCTGACGGTCGCCGGATCGCGCTCGTACGCTGACCGTCCGGACGGCGCGGTCGCCGCGATCGACGTAGGCGGCGATGCTCGAGCCGGACTGCCGCACCCGGTACTCGAAGTTCGACTTGAGGAGAATCATGTGCCGGCTGGCCTCGACCCATGGCAGGCAGAACGACGGCGGCAAGCGCGTGCCGTCGTTGCTGAGTTGCCTGTGCACGACAACAGGGTCGAGCTTCGGATCGTCGCTGCAGTTGAGAAAATCGACTCGCACCTGGCGCCCGCCACACCTTAAGAGGTCGCCACCGCGTCTGCCACACACGAAACGCCGTACCGTCGCCACGCCGGCGCCCGATCCGTCCGCGCGCTGTTCACCGGCCTCGGAACGTACGGCGCATTGTGCCGGACCTGGTGTCGAATCGCGCGCCATGATGGGGACCGGCGCGATGGGTGCGCCGCCAGAGCCGTGCCTCAACATCTGCAGCGTATCTCGATGCCGCCGGTCGAGGCGTTCATCGAGCGATATATGGCGACGCGTACGCCCGTCGTGGTCACGAACCTCTTCACGGAGGAGCCGGTCCGCGCCCTTGATTCATTGACCGCGGCGATGCGCGTGCTCGGCACCGTGCGCGTCACCATCGAGCCGGAGTACGTCTGGGCGGCCGCACATCGTCCGGGCCCCCAGCCGCGCATCACGACGCTCGCCGACGCGCACGCGGCAATGTCGGCGGCGCCCGATGATCATCTCGTCTGCACCGAGCAGCCGATTCCCGCGAAGCTGATGGAACGCTTTCACACGCCGGCGGTCTGCCGGTTGTCGTGTCCGTCGTCCGGCACCGAGATCCTGTCGCTGCCGCGCCCGCTCGAGCACGACATGAGGACGAATTTCTTCTTCGCCACCGCCGGCAGCGTGGCGCACATGCACTTCGACGGGGATCATCGGCACGTGCTGCTCTATCAGGTGTTCGGACGAAAAGAGATCGTTCTGGTCCCGCCGCGCGGAGGCCGATACCTGCGGCCGACCGAATCATTGGTCGGATTCGCCGGGGTGCACATCGAGGGGCTCCCGGCCGGCGAGCGCGAGTCGTTGCTGGAGAAGGCTGGGGCCGTCGTGGGCGTCATCGAAGCGGGCGAGGCCCTTTATATGCCACCGCTGATGTGGCACTTCGTCCGCTACGTGGACGACGCGATGTCGCTCAACTTCAGGTTCGGGCGCAACAGATACGGCCGGTTCCTCTGCGCCGACAATTTCCATCGTGATTACTACGTGCAGAACCTCGGCTCGCTCTTCACGAGCGAACAGGGAGCGGAGGAATATGTCCCCTACGTCGAGGCGCTGGCCGACCTGTTCGCGCGTTCCGCTCCGGGGCGGCTCCATAAAGTGCGCCCGATGCGGGCGCTGCTTCGCGGGCTCTGTCTGAAGGCCTTCCCGGACGTTGGCATCGAGGCGTACTGCCCTGCTGAACGCGAACAGGCCGAACTCGAAAAGATCCTGCGCGAAGCGGGCGCGACCGAATGCTATACGGACGTGCAGACACTGCGGACGAAGCGAGCGGTTCGTCCGATCAGCGTTTCGCAACGAGAGGAGCTCGGTCGCCGCGCGCCGCAGCTCGGCTACACGGACGACGCACTACGTCACCTGTTGTCCAACGCCGTCGGCAAGAGCGCCGTCGGAGCGCTGACGCAGGCGGAGGCGGCGATGGTGCTCTCGTATATGCAATCGCCATCCGCCTCGCTGCGCCACTGAGGTGACGAGGTGAGGCAGGAGGCCAGCGCGCCGGCGACATTCAATCAGGACGTGGCGCTCTGCGCGGCGGAACAGCCGCGCACGGAGCGCATGCAGCACCAGGGGCCGGCATGGACGGTGACGGCCGCGTGCGCTGCGAGAACCGATCCGGTGCGCCTGTGCGAAGCGCTGCAGCAGCTGCCTGTTCGCCACCAGGTTCTTCGGACCGCGTTCTGCCGCACCGATCTCGGCTCTGAGGGGTTGCGCTGCCGGGTCCTCGAACGTAACCGTCAACGCGGATTCGTACTGCCAGGTCTCTACGAGCAACGAGTACAGCCGTACGGGGCTGTTCCGTGCATCGTCGAGACGACAGCCGAATCACGGCGTTGGATGCTGAGTTCTTCCGTCGAAGAACCGGCCGTGATACCGATCCATCTGTACGCGATGCTCCACCAGGCCGGGCAACGGAGCTGGCTCCGACTGACAGTCAGCCGCCTGATTGCCGATCGCCAATCGCTCGATCTCCTGCTCACCGATCTCGACGCGCTGTATACCGCGGGCACGGCTGTCCCGCTGTCCCAGCCGGATGCCTTCGCCCGGCATGCGGCCCGGGAGAAAGAGCAGTGGGCAAGCGCAGTCCGTGATCCATCCCTCGACTACTGGCGCAGCGTGTGGCGCGCGCGCGAATCATGGATCGTGCGCGAGGACGACCTGGGGCTGGCGGGCGACGCGTCGCCGGCGCCCGCGACCGACGTTGTCCGCCTGGTGCTCGACGTGGCCGTGGTGGGACGGATCGAACAGGCCGTCGCGGCCGGCGCGTGCAGCCGGCAGTCCTTCGCCGCTGCCGTGGCGGCGGTCGCGCTCCATGCGCTGACCTTCCGCCCGGTATTGGGGCTGTGGGTCCGCTTCGCCAACCGTCACGCCGCGGGCACGCGTCAGACCGTGGGGTGGTTCAGCAACCTCCACCCGGTCGTCATCGACCTGTGCGGAGATCCGCTCGGAGCCGATCTGATCGATCGTGTCTCGTCGGCCCTGCAAGACGCCGAGGCGCACAGTCCCATGCCTCTGCCGGCGCTATGGTGCCAGGTCGGTGCACGGATGGCCGAGGGGTTCAGGCTGGGTGTGAGCTCAGGAGGACAGGCGCCAGCGGGCGCAGCGGCATCGCTGTTTCAGGATACGCCGCGTATCGTCACCTCGCTGACCGACGTGGACGCCGAAATGAATCTCCAGTGGGGGTCACCACCCGAACTGACGCTCACGTACCGCAGCGACCGAATGTCACCCGAACGGGCCCGAGCCTTCGTCGGGTCACTGTGCCGTGCAGTGGCGTGGGTCGCCGATGGCCTCGACAATCGCCTTTCCACCTATGCGGCGGTGGACGTCGAGCTCGCTGGTCGCTGACGACGTCAACGGCTTCGGAAGGGAAGGCTGCCTGAGTTCCTCGGCAGCGTGCTGCGTCCGCTGATGTCCACGCTCCAGGTATCCGTCCACCTGCGAGCCGACAAATGACGATCAGTCGAGCGTCGGCCGCTCGATATGATCGACGACGACGAAATCGAACGGCGTCGTCGTCAACTCCAGCTTCAATCCGAGTTCGGCCAGGGATCGCGAGTCGTGACCAGTCGAGACGCAAACAGATCAGCTTTCATTGGTTCCTCCACAGAATGCGTTTTCTACGAACACCCGGCGACGTAGGCGCCGTTCTGGCACGAGAGTTCACACTCGGAATCGCCAGCGGCAAACTGATCGCAGACGCTGAGCGCACACGCGGCGCAACTTGGGTCCTGCTGGCAGTCCTGGGCAACCCACGTATACCCGTCGATAAAACAGTCAGTTGCCGCCAGCGACGTCACACGCGCGACAAACATGACGAGGGTCATCAGGAACGTCGAGACGGCGCCGGTCGTGATCACACGTGATGTATACAAATCGGTTTTCATCGGCTTCTCCCAAGGAACTGACGTTCACGAGTCGTGCAGAGAATTCGTCTCCCATCGGCAGTCACTCAGCTCGCGCGCTCCTCCACCTCTTCGATGACGTCGCGGAAGACCTCGAATGGCAACGCGCCACGGATTAGCTTTGAACATGGACGCGCTGGCCGCCCTCGACGCGCCCGACGGCAAACGCCGGCGTGCCGACCAGGCCGAGACGCCGCGCGAGTTCCTGATCCCGCTCGATGATGTCCCGGTGGGCGGTACTGTCTGCATCAGTCCTGCAAGCGGGAACGATCCAGATCAAGAGGGTCGGCGAGTGCGATCGCGGCAGGATGCGAGGCCGGTTTGGACGCAAAGAGACCGTGGTGGATGTCCCAGTACCGGCCCTGCTCGCCCGCGCACGACGCCATGCGCGCGAGCCAATCCGCGTTGGGGTGCATCGGCAACGGATTGTTCGCCAGCGCGTAGCGCACGAGACCGCCGTCCACGAAACGCTTCATCAATTCCGGCAGAACCGTCGTGGCGTGGCGTGCACAGAACGGGCACTCGTAATCCGAGAATTCGACGATGACCGCCTTGGCCTGCGCGCTGCCCTTCACGGGAAAGTCCACCAAATCGAAATAGACGTTCTGCGGAGCGTCGGTCGTCGGTGGCGGTGCAGGCCGTCGCGCGGGCGTCCGGTACAGGATGGCCGCCTGCATGACGAGCGTTAACGCGACCATCACCGTCAGCAGTCGATTCCTTGTCATGGCACTCATTCCCTCCGCAAGGCTCTGTGGCGCGGTGCCGTGTGTCACCCTTCCACGTGCGCAGACGCGAAGATCTTTATAGGCGAACGGGGGGATGCCGAAAAGACACGAACCCGCTGTACGAATGCCGGAAGGTACGGAAGGAAGAGAGCCCGCGGCTCGGCGTCAGTTCGGCGTCGGCCGCTGGATACGCTCGATGACGTAGCCTTGCTCTGGATTCAGCGCCGGCTGCAGCTTCAACCCCAGATCCTGAATGGCTGTGAAGATCGCGGCGTTTGCGAGGGCGCCGCTGCCCGCGCCCGGATCCGGAGACCACGTCAACTCGAAGTCGTATCGGCCGGTCAAGCCCGTCCGGTCCACGACGCGGCGGTCAACCAGCGAACTCAAGAGCACGATCAGACTGCGCATCTGGCCGCCCGCGCCGACGATGCGGCCGCCATCGCGATCGAGGCCGACCCCGCGGCAGCGCGGATCGCCAGCGGGCGGCTCGCCGCGCCCGGTGAGAACGGCGGGATCGAGCTGCACGGTCGTGCAGCTCACCGTCAATTCGCGTATCGTTCGCGGCAGGGGCGCCTCGGGGCGCGTCCGCACCAGCGCGTACACAGGCACGTCGACCGACTGCGGCCGCACGACGAGCCCGAAGCGATCGCGCAACAGCCGCTGCAGCATGAGCCGCTGCTGCGGCCGGGCCACCGGCACTGCCGGAATCGCCTCGATGTCGAACCTCTCCGAGGTAATCCACCCGGGCGCGCCCATCAGCTGTTTCTCGGTGCGCAGGTCGTACGCCAAATCAATCAACCGGCGCGGTGTCATGTTGGTCGCCCGGAACCGGCCGCCTGGCAACCACGTCATCGAGTAGGCCCAATTCCTACCGGTGTTCGCGCGCACGGACGCCACCTCGAAGGCTGGCGCCGCAACAGCGGCGGCAGGCGGCGGCGTCTCCTGTCCGCCGACGGCTCGCGCCGCCGCCACGACGAGTCCGATGGCGATTGCTGCGCGCATCGCGGTCTTTGTATGCCGGGTCAGCTCAGGCAGGCCACCATCCCCCCGATCTCGTCGCAGTTCTCGGACATGATGCCTCCATGCATGTCACAGAAGTCGGCGCCGATGGACAGCCTCGAGCTACAGTCGCCGCCATCTCCCCAGTGGCAATACGCCGGGCTCTCGTTATCATGGCATTGGAAATCGTACCCTGAGTGGGCGGGAAGCCCGACCGTCATCGAGGTCAAGCCGAACAGCACCACGCCGCCGCGGGTGATCGCTCGTTCTAGGACACGTGTCCTCATGGTTCACTCCTTCGGGATGGCACGCGCCGAGGCCGGCGCGGCGGCCGTGACGGGCCGTTGTCCGGGGCATACCGTAGACCTGTTTCGCGAGTGCTGCAAGACACGATCGGCCGTACCGCGTGACGCGCGACGATCGACATCGGTTCGCGATGGAATCGCCGCGACACCTCGCGGACGGTGGTGTGTCTGCCAGTCTGCCGGCTCAGCGTCAGTTCGGAGTGGGTCGCTGGATACGCTCGATCACGTAGCCCTGCTCGGGACTCAGTGCCGGCTGCAGCTTCAACCCGAGTTCCTGGATGGCGGTGAAGATCCCGGCATTCGCGGCGGCGATGTCCCGACCGGCAAGCGGATCGGGAAACCACGTCATCTCGAAGTCATATCTACCAGTCAATCCCGTCCGGTCCACGATGCGACGGTCGACCATGGGTCTCAAGAGATTGATCAGAGTGGAGATTTGACCGCCAGCGCTCACGATGCGGCCGCGCTCGCGATCGTGGCGCATGCCGCACGACAAAGGGGACGGCGGTTCGCCGCGCTGCTCTCGCTCGATGATGATGGCAGGGTCGAGCCGCTCGACCGTGCAGTTCACCGTTAACTCCCGTATCGTCCGGGGCAGCGGTAGATCCGGCCGCACTCGCACCAGCGCGTACACTGGCACGTTCACCGGCTGCGCCCGCATGATCAGGCCGAACCGATCCCGCAACAACCCCTGCAGCATCAGCGGCCGCTGCGGCGGCGGAACCACCGCCACCGGCGCCAGTGCGTCGATATCAAATCCTTCCGACGTAATCCACCTGGGCGCCCCGACTAACTGGATATCGGTGCGCAGCTCGTACGCCACATCGATCAGCCTGCGCGGCGTGATGTTGGTCGCCCGAAATTGGCCATTGGGAGACCACCTCATCGAGTAGGGCGATCGAGGACTGGGATTAGCGCGTACGGACGCCACCTCGAAGGCCGGAGTAGCGACGGCCCCGCCGGCTATTGAGGACGCCGCGACGGCCAGTCCGATGGCGATCAGTGCGCGCATGGCCTCCTTCGTGGTGCCTGTCAGCCGAGACACCAAACCGACCCGCCGTGCTCGTCACAGGCGTCGTAATCGACGCCTCCGTGCCCATTATCGCAGGCGTCAGCGCCTATTGAGAGGTTGGCGGAGCAGTCGGACCCGTCTCCCCAGTGGCAGAACGTCGGGAAGCCATCCTCATGACAATGAAACCCCTGGTATGGATCTTCGTCGGCGGGCAGCCCGACTGTCATCGCGGTCAAGCCTAACAGCGCGAAGCCGCCCCGGGTGATCGCTCGTTGCACTACGCGTCTCATCATCGCTTACTCCTTCAGGATCACACCCGCACCAGTCACGGCGCGGCGGCCGAGACGGCCGTCGTCCGCCGCGTACCGTAGACCTGGTCCGCGGGTGCGGCAAGACACGATCGGCCGTGCCGCGTGACGCGACGATCGGCGTCGGCTCGCGATTGCATTGCGGCGTCACCTGCGGACGGCGGTGTGTGTCTGTTCAGGCACCTCACATTCCAGTACATGTAGCGCAGCACCAACCCTGCTCCTTCGGCCGGAGGCAACCAATGCTGGGCGCCGGGTTGAGCCTGACGGGCAGAGCGATGCTCCAGCGTTCGTCAATGCGTTGCGTGAGCAAATGGGCCTCAGCGCGGCTGACCGGGCTCGCGGCCTTCCCTTCCGTCGGGCGAGACGTTCCAGTCATCGACTCGGTGCAGCACCCGGCGGAAAACTGAGGAACAGATCAGGCCGATCAGGTACGCTGCCGTATGCCCACGCTCCCCTGTCACATCCGCCGAGTGGCTGCCGTCGTCACGGCTTGTGTCGTCATCCAGCTGTCGCCTGCGCAGGCCCAGGACGGGGAACGGTTCGACGTCGTTTCGGTGAAACAGAACATCGACGGTGCCGGCCTTATCACCGGCGGCTTCTGCAACGGAACCGACTCGAGCGTGGCCCCCACGAATATCACCGCGGTCCCGAATGTCGCGGCACCCGTGGGCGCCGACCGCGCACCGGTCTCTCCCGGATCATGCCGCTTCGGGAAGACAACGCTGAAGGAGATCGTCGCCGCCGCCTACGCAATCCCCCGCCGGGATTTCGAGCGGCTGATCGTGGGCGGGCCGAGTTGGATCGGTTCCGACCGGTTCGACGTCGAAGCCCGCACGGAGAAGCCGCGGTCGCAGGCGCAGCTCGAACGTATGCTGCAGACGATGCTCGCGGAGCGGTTCGGCCTGCGGACGCATCGGGAGACGCGTCAACTCGATGGGTACGCCCTCACCGCCGTGGCCGGACAGTCACGGCTGAAAGCGGCGGAACCCGATGCACCAAGCCGTATCAGAACGGAGGGCCGCGTGTCGCTGACAGCCACGGCGACACCCATGACGCGCCTCGCACAACTGCTGACGCTGCAATTGGGAAAACCGGTCGCGGACGTGACAGGGCTCGGCGGGCGCTATGACTTCACGTTGAACTGGACGGCGGGACCCTTCGAGGCGAGGCCGTTCGGGCCGCTGCCGGTCGGCCAGCCGCCGTCACCGCCGGCAGCTGATTCGACCGGTCCGTCCATCTTCACCGCGCTGGAAGAACAGCTCGGCCTGCGCCTGCAACCGCAACGAATCCCGACGGACGTCCTCGTTATCGACGCGGCACGTCATCCGCTCCCGAACTGACCGGCGGCGCGCCGTCGGTCATCGGCGACTACGACGCGCAGATCTCGTGCTACCGGCGCGCCTGCCGCGTCGGCCGCAGCTTCTCGACAGCCGATTCGAATTCGTCGAACGGCCGCGCCCCGTTGATCTTTGTGACCAGATCGATCGTGCCGTCCGCCTTCACCGTGCCGAGGAAAAAGGACGGCGTGGAGTTCACACCCAGGCGCCGCGCGATTTGCATGTCCTGACGGATCCGCTCGGCCGTCTCGCCACTATCAAGACAGCGCTGGAACGCCGCTTCGTCCAGCCCGATCTTCCTGGCACGCGCCGATAGATCCGGCAGGTCCAGCGCCGTCGGCTCGGCGAACAATTGCTCGTGCATCTCCCAGAAGCGGCCCTGTCGTGCGGCGCATTCCGCCGCCTCGCTTGCTTTCGGGGCGCGCGGGTGAATCGGCAGCGGGAAGCTGAAGAACACCTGGGTCACGTCTCCCGAATCAAGCCATTCCTTCTTGATGCTCGGTCCGGTCTCCTGCGTATGTTTCGCACAGTACGGACATTCGTAGTCGGCAAACTCCACGAGCGCCACCCGTCCGCCGCCCCGTGCGTGCGTGATCTCGTCGGCGGCGATGGTCAGCCCCGACACGCTTTCGACGTTCGGCCGCGCATTGCCGCCGGGACGCTGCGGCGCCGGTTGCATCAGGTTCCAGAGCATTGCCGACGCCACGGCGCACATCAGGACCGTGGTGAATACGTCGACCGCGGGTTTCATATGTCGCCACATCACATCCTCCGTATGTCAGGCGCTGGCGCGAACGGCCTTCGCCTCGCGCCGCGCGCCGGCGCCCCCGCGAGCGGCAATGGATGTCGCCGCCTCGAGTGTCAGCGCACCGAGCAACAGCTGCTGCACGGTGGCGCGCGGAGCGTGCGTCACGCGGTTCAGCAGACCGACGCTGTCGACCCGCGACAGCCGTCCATCGAGCCTCTTCGCCAGCCGTTTCAGGAATTCGATTCGCCGCATTCGATCACCGGGAAGATGCGGCCGCAGAATCTCGCCAAGCGGCGCGCGTGCCTTCTGTTGCGCCTGCAGGAGCAAGGCCCTGGCGATCTGCACGTAGGCCGCCTGGAACGGCGGCCCGCCACCGAACGACAGGTCGATGACCATCTCGGGCCGCCACATCAACGGTGCATGCAACTGGCTGAGGAGCATCAGCAGCGGCCGGAAATTGCTCGTCAGCCGCATGACGGTCTGGTACGAGACCTGTTCCATCCCGGCGCGAACCGCAAGGTGCGTGATCGCGTTGATGGCCAGCAGGAAATCCGGGACCGTGCGCAGGTCGACGAGCGTCGATCCGTCTCCGGGCTTCCTGAAGACCATCTGCGCGCGGAGCGTCGGAGTCATCGCCATCATCAGCTGAAGGATCCGCGGATCGTCAGACGGATCGGGCGTCGTCCCCAACACGTCGCCGATGTCGCGCCGCAGTTGTTCACAGGCGGCCGTGTGCGCCGGACGGTCGGCCGGGCGTCCACCGGTCGCCGCGATGACGCGCTCGGTGACCTCGCTCTGCGCCGCGGCGAACGCTGCGTACGTCCCGCCATGCGGCTGCCGTTCGGCGAGGCGGACGATCTGGCGCTCCAGATCGATCGCGGCGTCGTCGGTGAGCGCGAGCGGCCGAAGCTCCTGCAGATGGTCATCGACACCGTACGACTCCAGCGTCCGGAGCAGGTCGTCGTGATTCGAGCATGCGCTCGCACCCGGGGTCACCACCTGCAGTGGACACAGCTGGGAATGTGGAACGACGAGCAGATGACGGCCAACGCGTGCGAGGGCGTTGAAGGGAAAGAACCGGCACGTCCCGGGCTTGGCGTCGAAGCCGTGTTCAATCTGAATCCGGCAGCGCCCGTCGGCGGTCAGAAAGAAGCATCCGGGGGCCAGGTTTCCAACGTGGTAATGCGTGGCCAGCGCGTCGCACGGATCGAGAAAGAACCGGACCTCGGCATGCGTGGCGAGCTGGGGCTGCAGCTCGCGCTCTCCATTGATCGTGTAGCCGTGGCCGCGGCAGCACTGGGCGCCGCACGACACGCAGTCGTAGCTGAATACGCCGCTCGGAAAAGCGAAATACACCCGATCGGCGGCGATGTTCACCGGTGGACGTTCGGAGTGGATGGTGATGCTCACGGCGCGTAACCTTAGCGCGTCGCTCGACCGGCCCTCCTCACCGACTGCCGTACGAATGTGACCGCGGGCGTGGGTCCATCCGTACGGCGATGTGTACGGCGCGGTGCGGCGACGCAGGGGTATCGTTCGCGCGGCGTGCGCCGATTGGCCGCGGACTCCAATGACGATTCACCCGCGTGTCGCCGTCCTGCGGCAACTGCTCACAAGTCGACATAGCTGTCGCGCGTTCCTCAGCTCACCGGTGCCGCCGACACTGGTCAGCCGAATCGTCGAGCTGGCGCAGCGCGCGCCGTCCTGGTGCAACGCGCAACCCTGGCAACTGCTCGTGACCTCGCCGGAGGCGACCGAGCGGTTCCGCCGCGCACTTGCGGCGGCGGCCGGGCGGGCGCCATGCCCTGACCTTCCCTTCCCGGCGGCATACCGCGGTATCTACGAGGAACGGAGGAGGGCGTGCGGGTACCAGTTGTACGCGAGTCTCGGCCTCCTCGAGGCAGGACCGGAGGAGCGCCGGCGGCAGCAGCGGGAAAACCTGCGCTTCTTCGGCGCTCCACACGTGGCCATTGTCACGACGGAGGCGGCCCTTGGCGTCTACGGCGTGCTGGACTGCGGCGCCTTCATCGCCAGCTTCATGCTTGCCGCGGAAGGTCTCGGCATCGCCACGATCGCGCAGGCGTCAATCGCCGCGCGCTCGGACGTCGTGCGGGCGCATTTCGCGCTGCCGTCCGATCGACGCGTCGTGTGCGGAATCTCGTTCGGCTATGAGGACAGCGCGCACGCGGCGAACCGGTTCCGCACCGATCGTGCGCACGTGCGAGAGGTTCTCACCTGGATCGAGTGAGCCGACGACATCCCAATCCCTCCGTACGGCGGTCTGTGTCTTTTCCTCGGGCGCGCGTTCCAGTACACCGTGGCGTGTCCCGCGCCGCGTCCACACGGCGCATTACTCCGGAGGTATCGATGCTGCGCCACATCAAGTCCGCACTCGACGTCGTCAGCACTGTTGCCGTGATTGCAGCGGCCGGCGCCCTCCTCTGGCGCATGTACAACCCGCCGACGCCGCCGGGCATGCGCGCGCCAGTCGAGACGGTCAAGGATCTGAGTCTGCCGGCCAACAGCATCCGGCATGTCCGCGGCAACGGACCGGTGGCCATCATCGCGTTCTCGGACTACGAATGTCCGTTCTGTGCGAGGCATGTCCAGGAAACCGGACCGGCGATTAAGAGCAAGCTCCTGGATGCCGGCGTGATCCGCGAGGTGTACCTCAATTTCCCGCTGCCGATACACGCGAAGGCGCAGAAAGCCGGTGAAGCGGCTGAGTGCGCCGCCCAGCAAGGCCGCTTCTGGGAGATGCACGAAGCGCTGTTCGAGAACTCGAAGGCGCTGGAGATCACGGACCTGGCGAAGCACGCGGAGCGGCTCGGTCTCGATCAGGCGAAGTTCGGGAACTGCCTCGAGAGCGGCGAGACCGCGGCAGCCATCCAGCGCGATCTCGCAGAGGGAAAGCGATTGGCGGTGAGCGCGACGCCGGCCTTCTTCATTGGTCTCGTCCGTGACGATGGGACCGTCGACCTGCGAAAGCGCATCAACGGCGCCCTTGGATTCGAGGACTTCGAAAAGGTGGTCACGGAAGTGCGGCCGGCCCGCCGCGCCAGCGTGCCATTTGAGTGGTGGTCACCGCGGCCGGAATTCCAGCGGGCTGCGGTCCGCTAGCGCATCCTCCGGTGCGTGGGGCGCCGATTTCGTGGGCGAGCCTTTCAGTGAAAGGCTCGCCTCGCGAATCAGACGCTACTCGACAAACGAGGCGGCGGCGACATTCGCCGCGGAGTCGTCGGGCGGATCCGCGCATGTGGCGCACCCCGACCCGCATTCGGCGAACGCCAGGTCGTCCTCCAGCGCCACGAGCCCTCGGCAGTCCGATACCAGCAGATCCGGCGTCTCGGCCAGCGCGGTGACGATGCGGCGCATGCTGGCGAGAAACGCCTGAACGGCCGCCGGCTCGTACCGTCCGAGGCTGAACGTCGCGACCAGGGCGAACACTCCGCCGTCCTCCCGGAGCCGGATGTCGAAGTCCATGTTTCGCGGAGCGACGGGAAGGACGGTGATCTCGACGGCGGGCGGACTCGTCCGCTGTGGACGCCTGGGCAGCACGTCGAAATTCACTCTCGTGTTGTGGGTGTCGAGCGACCTCCCGAGCCGTTGCCACAACGCCGGCAGCGGCAGCGCCTCGTGCACCTGCGCCTGGGCGACGGCCGCGGCGACGCGCCGGCACAATGACGCGCACGACATCTCCGGCTCGAGCTCCACGGAGACGATGTGCGTGTTCGAATACCAGCCGAGCGTCGGCATGAACTCCGGATACCGCCGGTTGGCGAAATTCGCCCAGACGGCCAGGCGCTGCTTGCCGGTGTAGTAGTGCAGCGCGATCGTCATCGCCGTCCGGAACAACGCATACGGGGTCAGCGTCAGCTGCGACACGAGGAGAGAGATTTGGCTGCTCTCCTGCGGCGTGAAAAAGAGACGCTCATAGGACGAGCCCATCGTGGCCGCCGTCGGGGGGGTTCGCCTGCGGAACGGCAGGTCCTTGAAGGCGATCTGTGCGTCGCTCAGACGATTCCATTGTTCGTGCCAGAACCGTTCTTCGCGGACGAAGCGCCCGTCCCGGAACTGCTGGAGCTGCCACGCCGCGAAGTCGTGATACTGCATGGGAACAGGTGGCAGCGCGGTTCCGTCGGCCCCGGTTTCGATAATCGCGGTGAACTCGCGCGCGAGCACACCCAGCGACCAGCCGTCCACCGTGTGATGCGTCAGCACGAGCACGAGGTAGGTGCCGGCGGATCCCGCATGGACGAGGGTGGCGCGAATCGGAGGCCCGCTGGTCGTGTCGAGCGGCGTTGCCAGCTCCTGCCGGAGCAATTCGGTGAGCTCGTCGGTATCTCCCACCGTCCGCACCGGCACGGTGAGCTGCACGTCGGACAGCACTCGTTGCACGTACAGGCCTGGAACGAAGACGCCACTGCGGGCAAAGACCTGGAGCTGCAGCCACCGATCGTCGCGGGTGTAGCGTTCGTTCGGTCCGTAGGCGGTTCTGAGGGCGCTGTGCCGCCGGATGATCTCGTTCAGCGCCCGCTCGATCACGCCGTGCGCGATCGGCGCGTTGATGCGGAACACCAGGGGCGACCTCGCACCGGACGGTACGACTCCGTGCAGCGCCGCCACTTCTTCCGCGACCAAATGCCTTTCCTGATTGAAGGCCAACGCCAGTGCCATACGCTCTCCACCCGTTCCCCTTTTCGCCGCCGAATCGGTCGATTGTGTGCGCACGCGCCGGCAAAACGGAGCCAGACAATGCCGTACCTTGTTGCCGGCCGCCCGACTCCGACTCGACTCGACGCCGTGCGTACGGCGGTACGTGTCTAGCCAGGCGATCGCCCGAGCGATACAAGTCCGTCGGCGCATGACGATACGGGTCGCTCTGCTGCTGCCAGTACTGGCCGTGCCGGCGTTCGCACCGCAGGAGGCACCGGCACCCCGATATGAGCGCGTACACGCGCTCCGTTCGGACGAGGGAATCTTTGCGTACGCACGTGTGACGCCGGACGGGCGTTACATGGCCTACGCGTCACAGGAGCGTGACACCCGCGACTTCAGTCCAGTGAGAATCATCAACGTCGTCGACCTGCGGCGGCACGAGGTCGTCTACACGGAACCGGGCATCGACCCGTACTGGTCGAACGACGGCACGCGGATGATCTATACCGGCGTCGTGGATGGAGCGCCGAACGTCACGATTCGGCACCATCCGCACGGCGACATCACGCGCAATGCCGCGCCGGCGACGCTGGGCGATTATTACAGCTGGGCGACGAGGGACGGCCGGGATGTGATCCTGACGATCCTGGGCAACTACTTCGTCCTCGACGGCGACCGGGGACAGATGCCGCACAGCCGGGTGCTCGCCTGTCCAGGCATCGGTGTGGGCAGCCGGCCCCTCGTCTCCCACGACGGCACGCGCATCAGCGCGTTCGTGCGGGGCACAGTCGTCGTGCGTAATCTCGAGGATTGCGCCGACATCATCGACACCGGCATAGCCGGCGGCAAGGCGGATTTTTCGTGGGACGGCCGCTACCTGGCCATGCACGTCCTCAAGCCCGATGGACGTGGATACCAGATTGTCGTCGTGGACCTGCGTGAGAGGACGGTCCGGACCGTTACCAATCTGCCGGGCTCGAGTCTGTTTCCCAGCTGGCTCGCCGACGGACGTCTCTTTTTCAACTATGACGGCGACGAGTATCGCGGCTTCATGATCGCCAGCGACTTCATGCGCGCCACCGTCGAGCCGCTGCCGACTCCGGCGCCAGCGCCCTCACGAATCGCGTGGAACGATGTGTTCCCCGCAGCGGCGCCGCTCGCGGATGGGCTCGGCCTCGTCATGATCTGGAGCACCTGGAGCGCGCACAGCCCGGAAGCGCTCCAATGGCTGCAGGAGGCGCGCGACAACCTAGCGCACAGGTCCGTGGATGTCGACGTGATGACGGCGACCGAGCCGGCCACGCGGCGCCGTGACGCTACCGCCATGCTCTCGAAGTACGCGATTTCGCTGCCGCACATCCCGCTCGATGTTCACGCCTTCATGCGTAGCAAAGCAGCGAACCAGATGCCGACGACGCTTCTGTTTCGGG
>JBOGIQ010000038.1:0-27734 GCA_050742535.1 Vicinamibacterales bacterium
GACAACGATCGGCGTTGCTTCCTGGCCGCGATTCGTGTCGAGGTCCGCGAACCAGGCGAGCCCCAGCTCCGTGACGTTCGCCGTGGTGATCTGGTCGAGCGGGCTGAAGCGCTGCTCGTCATAGGTTCGCCCGTGCGTCATCCACTGCCCCGGCTCGGAGTCGGCCGCGACGAGCCGTTCGGCGCCGACGGCCGCGGGCGTCGATGAGGCGGAGGCGGTTTTCTCTGTCGGCCGGTAGCAGCCTGCTAGGCCGATGCAAACCGCGAGAAACCAAACCAGACGTAAAGAGAAAGACATGCTGTAGCTCCGGGTCCTTTGGGATTCGCGCAAGAATACCGAACCGTTCGACAAAGAAAAAGGGCACGGAGAACAAAGCGTTCTTCGCGCCCTTCGCGGTTATCCGGCTGAAGCCGGACTCTACGTCGTAGGGACTAGAAGTCGAACTGCGCGCTGATCTTGAACAGCCGGGCCGACGTGACCGACACCGGCGAGAGATAGGCCGGTCCGTAGTTCTGCAGGTAGATGTCAACCGTGTTGGAGTTCGCCACGTTGAAGACGTCGAACGCCAGCATCGTACGGGTCCCGTTGTACCTGAAGACCTTTCCGAACCGCAGATCGACGCCGTTCAGACGATCGCCGTACTTCGTCCCGGGCTCGACGATGTTGAAGAACTGCGCCAGCTGACCGCTCGAGAACACGCGGCCGAGGTTCGTCTCCGTAATCACGCCTGGGATCTGGAGTGCCAGCGCCAGCCCGCTGAGGCTTTGCTGGGAGATGCTCGGGAAATTGGCTCCAGCGAACGGCACGCTGTGGAACGTGCCGCTGACCAGCACGTCGACCCTCGGCACCATGTAGCTGGCAAGCCCCTTGGCGTTCGTCTGCCATCCCGACTCGCGATGACAGAAGGCCTGCGGCCACTGGCCGAGCCCGCCGACGAACGGCGAGTCAGCGAAGAACGGCGACGATCCGCCCCACGCCCCAAAAATATAGGTTTCGGGGTGCGCCGAGACGACGCCGCAGTCGTCTTCGACGCGATTGCCAGTGCTGAACCCGGCCTGCACGGTCACGTCGCGCAGGCGCGCGTTCAAGGTGAAGTCCACCCCGTTGTAGGTGTTGTCGATGCCACCCGCATTCTTCGAGAACGTGCGGAAGTTATCGAACTGGCCAAACTTCGACGGCTTGATGTCGTAGAAGGTCAGCGGATAGCCACCTCCGCCCGGCAGTTTCGGGTCCGACGGCACGTTGTAAACGAACGAATCGAAGTCCGCCGGCGTGAGCGCGCGGTTGATCGTCACCAGCGTGTTGCCCCACGTGCGTCGGAAGTAACCGAGCTCGACCGACACCCGCGGGAAAATCTCCTGCACGACCGCGAGGTTCAAGTCCCAGCTGTACTCGCGTGTATTCCAGCCGTCGGTGACCGCCGGATCGACCGAGAGCAGACTGGGGGTGATTTTGGCGAAGGTCGGATTGGCCATCGGGCCGCACTCGCCGTTGGCGGCGGTGTTCAGCAGATCGCAATCGGGCCTGAAGTTGCCGGACCGCGAATCGCCCAGGCCGAAGGTGGCGTCGTTCCACGGCCTGGTCGTCTGGGCGGAAAAGCGGCCTATCCCCGCCGGGCTGTAATTCGCCCACTCGTCCACGGTGTTCACCGTCGTCAGGTATTTGCCGAAGAAGAACTTCGCCGCCGTCCTGCCGTTGCCGAACACGTCGTAGGTGGCGCCAAACCGCGGCATCAGATCCTTCTGACTGAGCGGGCCGTCCTGCGCGGGGAATACGAGCGCTGTCGGAACGAAGACGTTCGGCCCCATCTGCTGCTGCTCGAACCAGTCACGGAGGTACTCGAACCGCAGGCCACCCTGCAGCGACAGACGGCCGACCTGCCAGCGATCCTGCGCGTACATGGCGAAAATGCCCTGATGCTGGTTCTGATCGGATGCGTGATCCGCATACATCGTGATCTGGTACGGCGCGGTACCACTCGGCGGAAGCGGAAGGGGGTAACCAGGAGGCGCACCCCGGAAGTGGTACTTGAGCTGCGAATCGTTGTAATAGTTCTTCGGGAACGTCGAGTCGTTCTTGTGGTAGCGGATGCCGAACTTCGACGAGTGCGATCCGGTGACATACGACGTCGCGCCTTCGTAGATCGTCGTGTGCCCGGTGTGCCCCGACCAGAAGGCCGCGCGGTAATTGATGCCTGGAATCGGGCCGCCATCGTCCTGCACCTGAATCAACGTGCTGTCGAACGAGTTCTTCTGCTCGCTGCCCCACCAGAAGTACGGGCCCAGTCCCACGTTGGCCTCGAGCAACAGACGGTTCGTCACCGGCGATGACCAGCTGATCTTGCCGAGCAGGCTCGGGTGATTCTGCGTGAAGCTCTGCGCCTCAGGCGACGCGATGAGGCCGGTGAACGACAGGCCCGATCGCGAGCCGCCCTCGATGCAGTGCTGGCAGTTGTACTGGACGTTCATCCAGCCGTCGATCTTGTTGCGCGGCGTGGCCTGCCACGTCAGGCGTCCGGAGGTGTTCTTCCAGGTGCCATCGTCGATCGCCTGCTTGGTCGTCGGCTCGTAGGTCCATTTCGTGGGATCGCCGGCGTTCGCGTTGGTGAACATGTTGATCCGCTGGCGATTTCCCTGATGGCGGAAGGACGTGAAGAACCAGAGGCGATCGCGGATCACCGGGCCGCCAAACGTCGGGTTGACGTCCCACAGCTTTTCGAGCGAGATCGGCGTCAAGCCGCTGGCCAGTTGCGCGGCGCTCAGGTTTTCGGTCTGGAACGCGTCGCCCGCATAGTTGAAGAACATGTTCCCGCTGAAGCTGTTGCCGCCCTGCTTCTGGATCACATTCACCTGCGGGCCGCCGGTGACGGACTCGGCCAGCGCGCCGCTCAACGTGACGTTGATTTCCTCGGCGTTCCCCACCTCCGGCGTGTATCCCGACACGCCCATGCCCTGGTACCCGGCGCTCTGTCCGTTCACCTGGACCTGCCCTTCGTTGCGCCGGCCGCCGTGAATCTGGAACACGCTGAAGATCGGCCCCGACGACGACCCGACGTCGTTGCCCTGGACGTTGATCGCCGGCACCAGCGCTGTGAAGCTGAAGTACTGACGGCCGGACGGGATGTCGGAAACCGTTGCGCCGGTGAACGTCTGCTCTGTTCGCGCGCTGGTCGTGTCCACGACGGGAGGTTCACCCGTCACGGTGATGGCTTCCGCGACCGCGCCGACTTTCAGATCCTGGTCCACCCTGGCGATGAACGTGCCGGTCAGCACGATCCCTTCACGCCTGATCGGCGTGAACCCCTGCAAGCTGAAGGAGATCGTATAGGTGCCCGGTCTGAGGTCGTCGATCGAATACTGACCAACGCCGTTGGTGACGACCGAGCGCGTCTTCTCGATGAGCGCGGGGCTCGAGGCTTCAACCGTGACGCCGGGCAGCACGGCGCCCGACGCATCTTTCACCGTGCCGACGATCCCCTGCGCGGACACGACCGTGGGCGCGAGGACGAGTCCTACGACGATCAGGAAACGTTTCGACAACCGATACATAGTCCTTCCCTCCGAGGTTGAGAGACACCCCGCCCGAACCGCACCCTGACAGGTTTCTTCCGGTGTACCAGAACCGTAGCCCGGCCAGAAATATATGTTTCGTTTCAACTAAGAGGTTTTGGATATCAAGGTGTGCTAGGCTTCGCCCGCATGGAGCTGCGTCATCTGCGGTACGTGGTCGCCGTGGCCGACACACTGCACTTCGGCCGCGCGGCGGAGCGGCTGCACCTCAGCCAGCCGCCGCTGAGCCAGCAGATCCGCCAGCTGGAAACCGAGCTGGGCGTCGCGCTGTTCCACCGCACGAAGCGGCACGTCGAGCTGACCGACGCCGGCAAGCTGTTCGTCGAGGAGGCGCGGGTCATCCTCGCCCACGCCGCGCACGCGTCGAACCTGGCGCTGCGCGTGAACCAGGGTGAGGTCGGCCAGCTGTCGATCGCCGCCGCCGGGCCGGCCGACGCGCAGGTCTTCGTCGACATCCTCCGTGCGTTCGCGCGGCGGCATCCGCAGATCCGGATGGTGGTGCGGAACATGGGCTCCGCCGAGCAGGCCCGCGCGATCCGTGAAGGACGTTTACATGTCGGATTCGTCGCGCTCCCAATCGACGAACCCGATCTGGCCACCGAGACGGTGCTCCGCCGGCCGATCGTGATTGCGCTGCCGCGCGATCACCCGCTGGCGGCCCGGGCACGCGTTCCGCTGCACGCCCTGGCCGATGAACCGCACATCATGTTCGCGCGCCGGATGGGTCCGCGGCTCTACGATGCCGTGCTCGGCGCGTGCCGGGAGGCAGGCTTCACCATGCAC
This sequence comes from Vicinamibacterales bacterium, assembly GCA_050742535.1. Lineage (GTDB taxonomy): Bacteria > Acidobacteriota > Vicinamibacteria > Vicinamibacterales > UBA2999 > Gp6-AA40. Next base: position 4,353 of record JBOGIQ010000038.1, read on the forward strand.
ATCGCCCACGAGGTGGACAATCTCCACACCGCGTGCGCGCTGGTCGAGGCCGGCCTCGGCGTGTGCTTCGTGCCGGCGGCGATTCAGGAGAAGCACTCGGCGGGAATCATCCTGCGACCGGTGTCGCCGACGCTGCCGCACGTCGACTCCCAGCTCGCAATCGCCTACAAACCACAGTCGTGCGAGCTGGTCTCTCTGTTCGTCGACGTCGTCAGGGAAGTGATGGCGACGCGGCGGAGCCGCTCACGCGGCCCACGACTCCGGTCAGCGCAGGCCCCTCGACCTGGCTCGGGGCAAGCCGTCAGATTGGCGTCGGCATAGCCGCCGCGATCGACGCTAGATGCGCGCGCCGACGAGGCCTCGCAGCCTGGCGTTCGTCGCGTCGTCCATATCGGCAAACCGCACGGCGAAACCAATGCCGGGCGACGCGCCGATGACCGTCCCATGGACGCTGAGCTCGCCGTCGGGCACCGCCACGCAGATTTCCCGCACATGCGTGCCCTCCGGCGGAACAGTGAAGCGATCGTCGATATAGCAGCCGGTTGGACTGATGCTGCTGACGCGCGCCTGCTGCTCACCCCACGGGCTCACCCAGTTGCACTCGAAATACCGGTAGATGCGCTGCCGCTGCCGACGGCCGTTCCGCGGGCCTCGGTTCCAGAGGGCAGTAAACCATTGCCCAGCCATCGTGTGTTCTCCCAAGGGGTCTGCGTACACTGACCGGCAAGAACAGCGCCAACGTCCGCGCGGCCTGTATCTGCAGTTGCGGGCACAACTGTCCCGACCGGCGATCACAGTTATGTGCGGTCAAACACAACTGGCGTCGGTCTAGAAACCGATCGTCGTCGCGATGCCGATGCCCACTCCGCCCGCCGGCGCGGCCTGAATTCGAGATACCGGCACAATATAGAGAGCCCGCCGGTGGCGTGCGTCGACGACCTGGCCGGTGACACCTCCGGACACCGGCGCGAAAAACGACCACCAGATACACCCAACATCGACGCCATAACCGGGCCCGCTGGTCTTGCACTTGACCCATGCGGCCAGCGCGCCGGCGCCAATCCCAATCAGCGTTCCGTTCGCGGTCGAATCCCGTTCCTCGACCCGGCGCACGCCAAGTGCGGAAACCGCCAGGCGCTCGGAGCGGAAGTTCCACCGGCGGCGGCGAAGCTCGAGTCGATCGCCGGCAACCGACACGACCTTCCCGCTGATGCTGCGGCCGTCCTCGAGATTGACGACGATGGCCGTTCCCGGTCTGATCAATGCGGACAGCCGACCGAACGATTGAACTGGCTCCTGCGCCGTGACTTCTCCGGACAGCACACCGAGAGCAGCCACCATGAGCAAACCACGCCTGATTGCCATTGGACGTCTCCGGGGAACACATGCAGCGTAGCCGTCGCATGCGGTCCACGTCCTGACGCCGCGCTGAAACATCCTGAACGCGCGTCGCTGCACAGAAAGGCAATACGATGTGGCGATGCGCACGTCCCCATCCGAGTCGGCAGCCGAACGGCTTCGCCGGCGGCTTCAGCAGCCGGGCATGCTGGTCATGCCCGGCTGCCACGACGCGATGTCGGCCAGGCTGATTCAGGAGGCCGGCTTCGGGATCGGTTTCATGAGCGGCTTCGCCGTATCGGCGTCACGTCTGGGCATGCCCGACACGGGGCTGATCTCGTACGGCGAGCTGGTCGATCAGGGAACGAACATCTGCCGGGCGGTGACGATCCCGATGATCGGCGACGGCGACACCGGCTTCGGCAGTGCGCAGAACGTGAAGCGCACGGTCCAGGGCTACGCGCGGGCGGGGTTCGCCTGCATCATGCTCGAGGATCAGGTCGCACCGAAGCGCTGCGGCCACACCGAAGGCAAGGCCGTGGTCGCGCGGGAGGAAGCGCTGACGCGCATCCGTGCCGCCGTCGACGCGCGTAACGCTGGCGAGGACATCCTGATCATGGCGCGCACCGATGCCCGCATCGACGGCCTCGACGAGGCGATCGCCCGCTGCCGCCTGTTTCGCGAGATTGGCGCCGACATCACGTTCCTCGAGGCGCCGACGAACGAAGCCGAGATGCGTCGTTATTGTGCCGACGTGGACGGGCCAAAGATGGCCAACCTGATCGAGGGAGGCAAAACGCCGCTTCTGCCTCCGGTGCAGCTGGAAGCGATCGGCTATGCGATTGCGGTCTATCCATTGACGATGCTGAACGTGTCGATCCGGGCGATGCGGTCGGCGCTCAAGAATCTGCGAGCCGGCGAGCGCGCAGCGGCGGCGATGGAGTTCGACGAGCTGAAGCAGGCTGTCGGCTTTTCCGAGTACTACGCCGAAGAAGCACGCTACAAGGTCTAGATCGGTGGCATCGACGCTCTACGACATCGACGTGCGGACCATTGGAGGCGCCACGCAATCGCTCAGCGCCTACCGCGGAAAGACGCTCCTCATCGTGAACGTCGCGAGCCAGTGCGGATTCACGCCGCAGTACGAGGGACTCGAAGCGTTGTTTCGCAAGTACCAGGCTCACGGATTCGTCGTCCTCGGCTTCCCGTGCAATCAGTTCGGACGGCAGGAGCCTGGCACGGAGGCGGAGATTCAACGGTTCTGCACGTCATCGTACGACGTCACGTTTCCGCTGTTCGCCAAGATCGACGTGAACGGCCCGGCGACGCATCCCCTCTACGAACACCTCAAGTCCGCGCGGCCGGGTCTTCTTGGGACCGAGGCGATCAAGTGGAACTTCACGAAGTTCCTCGTGAACGCGCAGGGCGACGTCGTCGCACGGTACGGGCCGTACGATACGCCGGAGAAGATTGACCGCGATCTCGCGACGCTACTCGCCCGATGAATGACCACGTCGACGCGTTTCGTCAGGCAGGCGATCCTGCTTCCCACTTTCTCGGATTCGCGTGCTGGGATCACCTTACGCCACCGCGCACCCAGCCTGCCGCAGACGAGCCCCTATCGGTATGACGAAGCGCTCGCGCTGGAAGTCGTCGAGCTGCTGCTGGCGCACGGCGCAGATCCGGCGGTGAAGGGGGACGACCAAACGACGGCAGCGGACTCCGCGCGTGCGCTGGGCCAGGAACGCGTGGCGGAACGGCTCGAACGAGCGGCTCGCGCCTAGTGTACCGGCCGGCGATAACGCCTTAAGATGCACCTGTGCATCACGAACTCGAACGGCTCCGCCGGGACGCGGATGCCCTGCGTGAACGGCTCGAGCAGACCGAATTCGCGATGATGGTCGCCCGGGTTGGCGTGTCCTACCGCGATGCCGACTCCAACAACATCCTCCTCTCCGCTTCGCTCGTCGATCTCCTGGGGCTTCCGCCGGAGTCGCGCAGCATCGATCGGGATGAGTTCATCAGGCGCATTCATCCCGAAGACGTCGAGCGCGTGCGCAGCGGCGTGGCCGCAGCCGTCGCCGGGCAGTCCCGCTTTTCGCTCGAGTACCGCTTTCATCATCCCGGACGCGGCTATCGCTGGTTTCAGTCCGAGGGGCAGGTCACATCGTCACAACCCGGAGGAAGCCCGCGGGTGTTCAGTGCGATTGTCGACGTCACGGAACGTCGACTGCTCGAGCAGCAGCTGTTCCAGGCCCAGAAGATGGAAGCGATTGGAAAGCTCGCCGGCGGCGTCGCACATGACTTCAACAACCTGCTGACGGCGATCAGCGGCTATTCGCGGCTGCTGCTCGAATCGGTGGACACCGACACTCTGCGCAGCGACGTCGAGGAGATCATCAAGGCGGCCGAGCGTGCGACGTCGCTGACGGTACAACTGCTGTCCTTCAGCCGCCAACAGGTCCTGGAAACGGTCGCGATCGATCTCAACGATCTGATCACCGACATCGCCGCGATACTCCGGCGGATTATCGGCGACGATGTCGAGTTGATTACCCTGCTGAATCATGTCCCGGCGGTGCGCGGCGATCGCGGGCAGCTCGAACAGCTCGTTCTGAATCTCGTCGTGAACGCACGGGACGCCTTGCCAGACGGCGGCACGATCCGAATCGACACCGACGAATGCCAGATTCGGAGTCCGCTCACGTCGTACGGTATTACGCTGCCGCCGGGTCGGTATGTGGTGGTGACGGTATCCGACACCGGCTGCGGGATGTCCGAGGACACCAAGGCGCGGCTGTTCGAGCCGTTCTTTACGACCAAGCCCCAGGGCGTGGGAACCGGTCTCGGTCTCGCAACGATTTACGGCATTCTCGCGCAGAGTGGGGGGCTGGTCGACGTCCGCAGCGAGCCGGGCGCGGGTGCCAGCTTCCGTGTGTACCTGCCGCGCTATCAGGGCGTCATCGCGACAGCGGCAACGATCGATGCGGTGGGGCCCGACGGCGGGTCGGAGACCATCCTGCTGGCAGAGGATGAGGCGGCTGTGCGGGTGCTCGCGCGACGCATTCTTCAACGCGCCGGCTACACCGTGATCGAGGCACGCAACAGCGTCGAGGCGAGGCATCTCGCCGAATCATCAGGGCATATCGACCTGCTGCTGGCGGACGTCAGGATGCCCGGCGGCGGCGGACCGGATCTGTATCGGACGCTGCACACCACCCGGCCAACGATGCGCGTGCTGTTCATGTCGGGCTATGCGGAGCGGCCGCTGTTCGACAAAGCGGAGATCCCTGAGGCGGCGCCGTTTCTGTCGAAGCCATTTACCGTCGAGAGCCTGCTGAGAAAGGTGCGCGAAGTACTCACCACCTAGGTCAGCACCAGCGAGCGCATGCTGATACCCGGCCACTGAAAGCCTTCGCAGAACGTTTCGATCGGACCGCCGCGCTCGACGAGCCCCAGGCAGTACAGCAGCGGCAGGAAGTGATCGTACGACGGGTGCGCAAGCGTCGCGAGCGAGCCCAGGGACAGAAAATTGATCGCCTCCTCGTGACGGCCGGCGGCGATCGCCGAGGCCATCCGCCGGTCGAACTCGATCGCCCAGTCGCGCGGCGTCTTCGTCACGCCGGTGCCACCGCGCTCGCGCAGGTTGTGCACGACGTTGCCGGATCCGATGACGAGCACGCCCTTCGAGCGGAGACTCCGCAGGCGCTGTCCCAGCTCGTAGTGAAACTGCGGCGGGCGGCTGAAGTCGACGCTGAGCTGCAGCACCGGGATGTCGGCGGCGGGATACATGTACTTGAGCGGCAGCCACGTGCCGTGGTCGAGCCCCCACGCGGTGTCGCGGTGGACCGCCGTGTGCCCTTCCAGCGCGCGCGTGACTTCCTGCGCAACGGCCGGGTGTCCCGGGGCCGGATATCTGAACTCGTAGACCTCGCGCGGAAAACCGCTGATGTCGTAGTTCATCGCCGGCGCGTTGCCGGTGACGAGCGAGGCGCCCTCGGTGAGCCAATGCGCCGAGACCATCAGGATCGCCGCCGGTCTGGGCAACGTGCGGCCAACGCGGCCCCACTGCTCGGTCCAGACATTGGGATCGATCACGCTGACCGGCGTGCCGTGACCGACGAAGACCACGGGCAGTGGATCGGTCGGCGGCAGATCTTCGAGCACTCCCAGCGCCTCGTCCAGCGCCGCAGGCCTGCGCAGAACCATCGTCGCGGCTGCACCGGCACCAAGCGCTCCCAGTGCCGCAAGCACGGCGCGACGGCTCGTGTTGACCTGCGAGCCCTCGAACTTTTCACCCGGAGATGGATTCTTGTATTTCCGTCGCGACATGATCCTGATTGCGAACGCTGATCGTAGGGCACCCCTTCAGGGGGCCAAGCACTTACCGGCCGCCGAGGGGACTCGATGGCTGACGGTTTCTGACGAGATCGCGAATGACTTCGTCGTAGTACGGCTTGTCCTTGAGGCTGGCGCGCGAGGCCGGGAAATACGTCAGCGACACGCTCAGCACGCTTGGATTCAGCGCCGTCAGCGATACCGCGGTCCGCTCGCCTCCGGACAACCGTGTGTTGTCGATCATCGGGAAATCGAACAGCCCGATAAGGAAGTTGGTGTCGATTTCCCGCTTCGCCTGGAGGTCGAGAGCGGGCTGCCGGCATTCCTCCTCGGTCAACGGCTGCGTCACGGAGAGATGGACCAGCACTTCGCGCGCCGCCTCGTTGTACTGCAGCAGTTCGAGCCTGAATTGCCGGAACCGCGCGGTGCCGTCTGTCGTGTTCATCGACAGACAGAGGCGGGCAGGGCCTTCGCCCGGCTTGATCTGCGGATCCGCAACCGTTCTCGTTCCGAACATGAGGAACGCCTGCAGATCGTTGATCTTTTCGGGCAGGGCGTCGCCGCGCTCGGTCATGCCGGCCTCGGACAGTGCCGTGAGCTGGTGCTCGATGACCTGCAGCGCAACCGATTCCAGGCGGCTGCGGAGCTCGGTGTTCGTGTCGCGCTCCTCGATGGCGATGCGGCGCTGGACGTCCTTGAACAGCGGCGCGATGTCGAGCGACTCGTGAAAGTTGTAGGCGAGCAGCTCCAGACTGAGAATCTGCTGGCGAATCAGCTCTTCGGAGGACAGGCGCAGCGACGGATCCCGAGCCATGAAGGTGGTCAGGATCGAATTGAACATGTCCTTGCGGAGGTTGCTGTCGGCCTCTTCCCGCCGTCCCATCATCTCGGCGTAGAGGCGGATGTTGCTTTCCACCTGCTGCCGCTCGTTGAGCGACGAGTTGAACCAGTAGCCGAGCACGAGCGTGACCAGCGGAAGGGCGAGCGCCTTGATCAGATCGACCCAGGTGCTGCCCGCTTTCACTTCGCGCTGGACTTCAGGCTGGGGGACCTCCCCGTCGCTCGTGCTCACCGGCGCTTCAGCTCGTACTTCCCATCCGAGAGCTTCACCAGCTCGTAGTTGTAGGCGGCGGGATTCGGTCCCGAGAAGACAGCCGCGGACGGCCGTCCCTCATACGACGGCAGCGTCAGCGTGCACTGCCCTTGCTCGGATACGTTGATGCGGTACGAACCGTCGGCGGCGGTGGTTCCGGTCACCGCCGCTTCTTTCCCGCACCGGATTTCGATCGCGGCACCCTTGACGCCCTGCCCGCCGAGGACGATGGTCCCGTAGATCTGCCCGGCGTCCACGACAGCGGGAAGCACGAGCAGCGCGAACGCCATGCAGGTCGTGGTGAAAACCTTCATGGCCATCACGGGACCTGGACGCCGTTGGCGTCGTGGTAATGGCCATGTGCCGGATCCCAGACACGGACACCACCCGTGCTGCCGGTGCGGAACGACGCCGCGGCGGCGGCCAGGCCACCGACGATGGCGAGCCCGACGACAGCCATGAGCACACGCGACTGACGTCTGCTGCTCGTCTTCGACTCGCAGCATTTCTTGAACTTGCGCCCGCTGCCGCAGGGACAGCGATCGTTTCGGCCGGTCTTTGCTGCCATAGAAACCCCCGTGCTGTAACAGCCAATTTACAGCACAGTTGGGCGTTTCGGATCTACCTCTGGCATATCGGCGGCGGAAGCTACTTGGAGCTGAACTGGACGGTGACGGTCATGATCACAGGAATCGGGACGTTGTTCAGCCGTGTCGGCGTGTACTGCCACTGACGAACGGCCTCCGTCGCCCCCGCAACGAACGGCGCGGTCTGAGCGTCCGCCGTTCGGGGGCGGAGACTCACGATGTCTCTCACCGAACCGTCGGCACCAATCGTCGCCTCCAGGATAACGACGTAACTACCGCCTCCTGGGGGGCAGGTTGGGGCCACGTGGCTGATTTGCTTGGGCGCCGCGATTTGACCTCCCACGCGTATGGGTAACTGCGCGGCCTGCGGGAGAGCGAAGAGGCGCGGCGTCACGCTGCGCCTGTCGATCGCGAGAAGAGGTGCAGCGGCGTTGCGCGGAAGTACCGCGGCGCCAGCCCCGCAATTCACCGAGACAGTTTCCGTAAGGCCACCGACCTGCATGGTGAGCGAGAGCTGCTGTTCGCCGCCGCGACTCAGGTCCACCGTCTGGGTAATCGACCTGAAGCCAGGTAGCCGGGCTGTCAGCTCGTATCTCGCCGGAGGGATGTCGCGAAGCAGAAACCGGCCGGTTCCATCGGTCACTGCCGGGTACGAAGCCCCCGCAGCGTTCGCGACGGTGACCTGCACGCCGGGCAACACCGCGCCGCTGGTGTCGCGGAGCGAGCCCGAGAGCGAGGCGGGCGCCTGCCCTGCCGGTGCGGCGGCGGCCGCTGGACTGGCAACGACTGGACGCGGCGCCACGCGGCGGACGACGGGGCGCGCCTGCGAGGGCGCCTGCGCGGAAGTTGCAGGCGCAGACGCTTGCACAGACAGGGCGACATCGCGCGCGATTCCGGGCACGACCGTCATCGTCTCGACGGGTGCCGTCAGCGTCACGGCCACGACTGGCGCCGCCACCGCGAACACCGTGAATAGCGTCAGCATTCCAGCGCCGGGGGTCAGCGACTCATGCCGTCGTGAAGAGTTCAGCATCGCGGCAATTCTCCTTTCGAGGGACGACGAATTGACGATCGCGGGTGCCGACGCCCACCGGTTTCCACCGGCCAGCACCTGCCGTGCGACGGCCAGCAGGTGCGAGGCGTAGTCCGCTGCATTGACACCACGGCGGAGCACCGCATCGTCGCAGGCCTGCTCGCTCTCATCGCGCAGGCGCCGGCACGTGACCCACATCAGCGGATTGAACCAATAGACCGCGCACAGGATCTGTGCCGCGATTTGGAGTGTCCAGTCGCGCCGCGCGATGTGCGCGAGCTCGTGCGCGAGGACGGACTCGACTCGCGCGGCAGACCACAGCGCCGCGCCAGCCGGGACGATGATTCGTGGCTTCAGGAAGCCCCACGTCAGCAATGGCGTGCGAGCGTGACTCTCGAGGACAGCCACGGCCGGCAGGGCCAACTGCGCTGCGAGCGAAGACGAGTGTTCACGCCACACGCTCGACTGGATCGGCCGGCAGCGCCTGGTCATCACAATGAGCCGGCCGAGCCCTGCGAGCAGGCCTGTCATCACGACGAGGAATCCGATTGCCCAGATCGCAAGGAGTGTTTCGCGCCACGTCACCATGAACGGGGCCGCGGTTTCCGTGAGGGCAACGCCGGCACCCGCGACGGCGGGCTCACTGGTCAGCGTCGGGCCGGAGCTGGCGACCGGCGATGCTGCCGGCAGTAGCGCGAACTCCCACCCGGGGATGACCGCTTCGAGCAGCGGTACGGCGGCGGCGACGGCGAGCGCCGCCGCGAGAATCACGTGGCGCAGCGCGGCCGGTCGCCGGTTCAGCACCCGGCAAATCACCAGTGCAAGCGCGCAGACGACGCTGGTATCGACGACGGCGGCGATGGCGGTCGTCATTCGCCACCTTCTTTCCTTGCCTTCGCGATCATCGCGGCTATCCGGTCGAGCTGCTCGTCCGTGAGCCGCGCGCCTTCGCCGCCGAGCAGGGCGGCGACCGCCTGCTCCGACGACCCGTGGAAGAACGTGTCGACGAGATGGCGCAGCGCCGACTTGCGCGCGGCCTGCCGCGCGAGCACGGGTGTATAGACGAAGCGCACGCCGTCCAGCTCGTGGCGCACATGTCCTTTCTCTTCGAGGACGCGTAGCTGCGTGCGGACGGTCGAATAGCTCGGCTCGCCCGGGAGCTCCTCCATCACCTCGGCCGCGGTGGCGCGTCCGCGACGGAACAGAATGTCCATGATCTGCCGTTCGCGGCGGGACAGGACGGCGTGCAGGGGGCGGGACTTCGGCGGCCTCGGCGTCATAGTGTTATTTCTCTCGCATCACGTCTGCGAGAAAAATAACATCTTGTGCCGGCGACGTCAACCCGTTTCAGTTCTCGCTCGGCCGCTCGATCGAGTCGATAACGAGGACGTCGACGGGCGCCATCTGAGACTCGAGTCTCAGGCCCAGCTGTTCCTGCAATGCAGTAAAGAGCGACGCGCCGTCAGCGGGCGGTGCGGGCAGTCCCGGGATATCGGGCAGCGGCTGGTCCGGCACGTATTTCAGATCGAGATCCCAGACTCCAGTCAGGGCCGTCCGGTCGATCACCATTCGATCGGCAGGGCCGGCAAGATTTCTCACCAGGTCCGCCATTGAGACGCCTGTTCCCATCATCAAACCGGGCGCGCTGCGGGTGCCGCAGGCCGGCCGATTGTCCGGTGGTTGAGGAAACTCAGGTTTCGTTCCCTGTTTTTCCGCGGCGACGGCAATGGCCATGCAGTCGACCTTCGCCGGTCGAAGCCCCGGACCAAGTCGTCCCGGCTTTGCCACGACGAGCGCGTAGATTGGAATGTCGCGTGTTTCCCTGTGCGCCGCGAGCTTGAACCGCTCGACGAGCAGGCGCCGGACCATCAGTCGGAGCCGATCTTGCGACGGATTGCCGGTCGACTTTGCCGTGATGTCGTACCTGGCGGAGTTCATCCACGCGGGGCCGCCGACGATTTGATGATTCTGAACGCTGTACGCGTTGCGGATCAGATTGCGGACGGCATTATTGACGACGGTCAGTTGTCCACCAGGGTCGTAACCGAACGAGCCGAAAAACTCTCCCGATGTGTTTTCCCTGATCGACACGACGTCGAACGCTGGTGCATCTCCTTTCTCGACGGGTGCAATCGGCGTGGCCTGGGCGCGAAGCGGCCCGACCGCCGCCGCCAGCACGCCCGCGACAGCAAGGATGAGGGCCGCGCGTCCACGCCCGAGACGGCCGCGTGCCTGCGTCTCGTCGAGCATCGCGGCAACCCGTGCCGACAGATCGCTCCGGCCGGCCATCGACAGCACAGGAATCGCCGATGGCCTGAGTCGCGCTCGCGCAAGCGTCACTAATTGCTGCGCATATGTCGCCCGATCGGCAACGCGCAGCACCGCGTCGTCACAGGCGCGCTCGGCTTCCAGCCCGAGCCGCCGCCAGGCAATCCAGACCAGCGGGTGAAACCAGTACAGCGCGGAGACGACTCGCGTGGCGATGAACACAGGCCAGTCCGCGCGACGGACATGTTCCAGCTCGTGGGTGAGCGCCCGCGTGATGTCGTCCTCGCTCCACTGCGCTGCGGCAGCCGGCAACAGGATCGCCGGCCGGGCAATGCCGCACGTCAGCGGCGCCGTCTCTTCATCGTGGAGGAACACCCCGACGCGGCGCGCGGTGGGAGTCATCGTGCGGAGCAACTGTTCGCCGCGAGTCCATCGGCGTGCTCTCCCGCGTAGCTGGCGCAGGCGCCATGGCGTGAGCAGGACCGGGACGAGACACACGAAGGCGCCAAGGCCCCAGGCGGCAATCAGCAGCTGCTCCCTCGACCAGTGCGAGACGGATGACGTCGCCTGCGACGGAGAGGCGGGAGCCGATGACGCTACGTCCGCGGGACCTGTTGTGTCGATGCGCGTAATCGGCAACAGCGGCGGCGCGGTCGGAGGAATGTCGACCGGGATTCTGATTGACGGCACGACCCGCTCGGCGGGCGGAAGCGCGGCCAGCACCGCGAAGGCGGCCACGAGCACCAGGTGCCGCACAGAAGCGGCTGCCGGACGCGTGCAGCGCAGGACCAGGAACGCAGCGCCCAGGAGCACGGTCGCCTTCACGGCGATCGACAGTGGAAAGGCGCTGAGCGAGAGCGCCGCCTGCGCGAACGCGTTCATCATGACTTTTTCCTCCGCCGTGCGGACGCCGCTGTGAAACCGAGATCAGTTTTCCGTCGGCCGCTCCACGCGGTCGATCACGAGCACCTCGACCGGCGCGCGTTCCGCCTGCAGCTTCAGGCCGAGTTGTTCTTCGAGCGCGGTGAAAATCGACGGCGCGTTGGCGTCCGCGGCGGGAGCGCCCGCCCCCGCCACCGCCGCGGGATCGACGGCGAATTCCACGTCGAAGTCAAACCCGCCGGTCAGCCCCGTGCGGTCCTCGACAAGCCGTCCGACGGGGCCGGCGAGCATCCTGGCGAGCGCCGCCATCGACGTCCCCCCGGCGGTGAGCTGACTGCCGGGCCCGAACCTCATGCCGCATCCCGGTCCTCCGTCGGGCCGTTGCGGTGCCGCCGGCGGAGCGCCGCCGCCTTGCATGCGTTTCAGCATCTCGGTCATCACCGCCTGGCAGTCGATGGCCGCCGTTCTGATGCGCGGGCCGAGCCGGCCGTCGCTCCGTGCCAGCGTCAATGAGTAGATCGGCAGCTCGCGCTGCTCCGTATGCACAACGAGCTGGAAGCGATCGGCCAGCATCCGCTGCATCATGAGCTGCGGCGGCCCGACCGTTCCGGGCTCCGTCATGGCAAACTCACCGGACGCCTGGGCGCTGATGTCGTAGCGTGCCGACTCGATCCAGTCAGGCGCGCCCGCCAGTTGCTGCGGTTGCAGCCCGAACGAGCTGATGATCAACATCCGCAGCGGGTAATTGCCGGTGATGATGCGCCCGCCCGGCTGCCGACGAATCGTCTGACTCTGTTCGGCCGATTTGTTTTCCCTGATCGAGACGACCTCGAAGCGGGGCGCGGTCGGCTGCGCGATCACGATCGCCGTGCCCTGGGCGCGAAGCGGCCCTACGGCTGCCAGCAGCAAACCGGCGATGGCGAGAATGACCGCTGCACGAGCACGACCGAGACGCCCGCGCATTTGCGTTTCGTCGAGCACCGCCGCCACCCGTGCGGAGAGATCGCTCCGGCCCGCCATCGACAGCACCGGAATCGCAGATGCTCTCCAGCGCTCTTTCGCCAGCGTGACCAGTTGCTGCGCGTACGCCGTCCGCTCCGACTCACACAGCACGGCATCGTCGGAGGCGCGCTCGGCCTCCAAGCCCAACCTCCGCCAGGCGATCCAGACGAGCGGGTGGAACCAATACACGGCGGAGACGATTCGCGTGGCGATGAACACCGGCCAATCTGCGCGGCGGACATGTTCCCGTTCGTGGATGAGCGCCCGCGTGATGTCGTCCTCGCTCCACTGAGCCGCGGCAGCCGGCAACAGGATCGCCGGCCGAATGATTCCGCAGGCCAGCGGCGCCGCCGCCTCGTCGTGGAGGAACACCGCAACCGGGCGCGCCGTGGGATCGATCGTGCGGAGCAGCTCTTCGGCGCGACTCCATCGGCGTGCGCTCCTGCGTAGCTGACGCAGGCGCCACGGCGTGCGCAGGACGGGAACGAGACATACGAACGCGCCAAGGCCCCATGCGGCGAGCAGCAATCGCAGCCGCGACCGGGTCGAAACACTGTGTGCCAACGGACCGCGCGAACCGGGTCGCGCGAGCGGCGCTGCGCCGGCCACGTCAGCGACCGTATCGACGCGCGTGATGGGCAGCAACGGGGCGGTCTGCATACTGTCGATCGAAATTCCGATCGACGGGACGACACGCTCGGCGGCTGGCAGCACTGCCAGAACGGCGAATGCGGCCGCGAGCACCAGGTGCCGCGCCGACGCGGCCGCCGGACGCATGCCGCGCAGGATCAGGAACGCGACACCGAGGATCACCGTGGCTTTGAGGAGGACCGACAGCGGAAAGGCGCTGAGCGACAGCGCCGCCTGCGCGACAGCGTTCATCATGACTTTCTCCTCGGCTTGCGGGCGCGGTCGATCTCCGACTGCAGCGAGTTCAGTTCATCCTCGGTCCACGTTTCGTCTCTGAGCAGCGAGGTCACGAGGTTGTGCCGCGAGCCCTCGAAGAAGACGCCGAGGAAACGCTGCAGCCCCGCGCGCTTGGCGGCGGCCGGCGAGACGGTGGCCGAGTAGATGTAGCGGTTGCCCTGCGCCTGGTGCCGGAGATACCCCTTCTCGACGAGCCGCGTCAGCATCGTGCGCGTCGCCGAGTAGCTGGGGGCCTCGACGAGGCGACCGCGGATCTCCTCGACGGATGCGCGGTTGCCCAGCGCGAACAGGGCGTCCATGATTTCGCGCTCGCGGCGCGACAGGCGGTCCGGCACCGATCGTTTCATGCGGCTCCTCAGTGTGGGGCCATCGTCAATGCTACAGTTGTGGCATTTTACTGCCACAAATGTGGCATGTCAATCGTCGTCTGATACGGACGGCCGCGAGGGAAGTTCCCATGGTCGTGGTAGATTCTTGCCACCATGATGAAGACCCGCCTCGTCTCCGCCCTGATCGTCGGTGTCGCGTGCCTCTCGGCGGCGATTGACGCCCATTTCGTGCTGATCTCGCCTGCCGCCTCCCTGCAGCAGAACCGGCTGGGCGACCCGCAGAAGATTGCGCCCTGCGGCGGCGTGTCGGCGAACCCGGGGCGGGGAACACCCGCGAATCCCGGCGTCCCGAGCGGCGCGGTGACGAACGTGAAGGGCGGGACGATGCTGCCGCTGATGGTCCAGGAATCGATCTTTCATCCGGGCCATTACCGCGTCGCGCTCGCGCGGACGATGGCCCAGTTGCCGCCCGACCCGATGGTGACGACTGCCGATGCCGGCCGTGGGATGCGCTCGCAGTCAGCTGTGATTCAGAACCCGCCGGTCGCGCCCGTCCTGCTCGACGGCATCTTCGCGCACACCGAGCGACCGACGCAGAACTTCGAGGCGCAGGTGCCGATTCCCAACATCACCTGCCAGAACTGCATTCTGCAGGTCATCGAGTTCATGGCCGATCACCCCGGCATCGCGGTGGACGGCGGCCACTCCTATCACCACTGCGCCACCCTCAACATCACCGCCGATCCCGACAAGCCGATCGACAAACGCTGGTAGCGAGCTGATCGTGGGGGCGCGCCACGCCACCCCATCGCGCGGGCGCGATGGGGACCCCCGGGGTCAGACGCGCCTCGCTTGCTCGGTCGAACGTCTGTTGTTATCGTGCTGGTAGGGGTTGTGCGATGAACGACGACGCCCCGATCGTCGAGTACGGCGAGCCGATCGATCCGAAGTCGATCATCGAGCCGACGGACCCGGATACGCTCGAGCTGGAGCCGGGGCACCCGGGCCTGGGCGACGACGCCTACGTGCAGCGGCGACGGGACCTCTTCGCGCGCTGCCGGCAGCACCGGCTGGACCAGCTCGGTCCCCCACTCATCGAATACACGGCTGAAGAGACCCGCATCTGGCGGGAGGTCACGCCGAAGCTTCACGAGCTGCACCTCCAGCATGCCGGCTCGATCTATCTCGAAGCGAAGAACGCCCTCGGGATCAGCGCGCACGAGATCCCGCAGCTCCGCTCGTTGAGCGGCCGGCTGCAGCATGAAACCGGGATGCACCTGGTGCCCGCCGAAGGGCCGCTCGCCTATCGAACGTTCTACGGCTACATCGCGAAACGCGGGTTTCCGGTGACGCAGTTCATCCGCCACGGCTCCCATCCGGAGTTCACGCCCGAGCCGGACATGATCCACGATTGCCTGGGTCATGTTCCGCCGTTGATGCACCACGATTACGCGGAGCTGTTGACGCTCATCGGACAGGCGGCGACCGCCGCCCGTGATCCGCTGCACGTCCTGGCGTTGAAGCGTTTCAGCTGGTACTCGATCGAATTCGGTTTGATCGATGAGGCGGGCGCGACGAAGGTCTTCGGCGCCGGCATCCTCTCGTCAACCGGCGAGATTCCGTTCTCCGTGCGTTCCGCCGACGTCGCACGCCGCCCGTTCGTGACGAGCGAGGTGATCGAGACGGATTACGACCCCAGCCGCATGCAGGATCACTTATTCGTGATTCCCTCGTTCGCCTGGCTGCGGAAGGAAGCGGAACACCTGGTCGAGCGGCTGCTCGGAACCGATCAATTCACCTTCAGGCGCTGATAGCGCTGCGCCGGGTCCTCGTAGTACCGGTTGTCCTCGCAGATGTATTCCTCGATCTTGTAGCCGGGCCAGCGCTTGTACATCCACGTCCAGGTCCACGGCTTGGTCAGGAATTCCGGATCGACGATGGTGACCACGTTTTCCAGGATCTCATCGTTGACGAGCCGCATCCGCTCCGTGATGCGCATGTTCATCGAATGCGGCGTGTTGCGGAAGCGCGCGGACTCCTTGACGCCGACGGTCTCGACGACCAGCGTGCCGCCCTCCCATCGCCCGGTCGAGTGACCGGCGAATCGAGGTTCGGCATCCTCCGGCGCGATCGGCTTGGCGCCGAGATGAATGCGGCGGACCTGCGTAAACGCTTCCTGGATGATCGTGATCTGCCCCGGCGTCTCGAGGATCTCCATCGGAAACGTCGACTGCATCACCCCCGGCATCCCTTCGGGTATGCACGCCATGCCCGTCGACGGTGGCGGGAGTCCCTTTTTGGTGAGCTCGGCGTTGCGCGCCTGGAGCGCACGCAGTTCGTCGAGGTAGGGCTGCTTCAGTGGCGGCTCGGGAATCGGCGCGGGCGCCTTGACCGGCGTCTTCGGCTGTATTCCCGATCCGAAACCTTCACCACGCAGTGGATACGCTTCCCACGATCCGTTGATGCCGCGCACGACCGGCGATTGCGCGAACACGGTTCCAACCGTGGCCGCCGCGAGCACCGTGATGAGCGTCAGTCGCACCCGCATCGGAACCTCACTGAATCGTCGCCCGCCCGGCGACCGCGCCGTTCGAGAATTTCCTGCCGTCGGCCAGCGTGATCTGTTTGAGCAGCGCCGCCGGCTCTCCATTCCGGAGCGGCGACACGATCACGGTAATCCGATCGCCCGGCTTGATCATGTTGAACTTCCACCCGGCTCTGTTGAGGATGCTCGTGCTCGCCCCCTCGATCAGCCAGTGCCGCTTCTCACCGGTCTTCTCGTCCGCGGCGTCAATCTCGATGTAGACGTGGGGATTGACCCACCTGAACTCGCTGACGACGCCGGACAGCTTGATCTGCAGCGTGCTCTCATAGGGCGCGAACGAGTGATGCGCGAGGGCCGGCCCTCCCGAGAGAACGCCAAGTGCCAGCAGCGCCGGAAGGAGCGTCTTCATGGCGCGGAGTGTATATCATTCGCTGGTTGGTGGTTGGTGGTTGGTGGTTGGTGGTTAGTGGTTAGTGGAAGGAGGCTTCATGCGCACTCGCCCTGTCGCAGCCCTCGTCATCATTGCATCCACAATCGTGGCCGGCGGTCAGTCGAAGTTCCCCTCGGACATCCACCCCGAGTCGCTGTCCCGCCTTCCACCCGTGCAGCGCGCGAACCTCGACGAGGAAGGCAAACGCATCTGGGATGCGCTGTCCGGCGCGAACAAGGCGATTCCGCTGACCGGCCCGTCGGCCGTCACGATGCACAGCCCCAGGGCGGCTGAGCCGATTTACGCGCTCAATCAGTACCTGCGGAAAACGGTGGCGGGCGCTCGCTACTTCGAGCTCGCGGCGCTCGTCGCCGCCCGCGAGTTCGATCAGCAATATGAATGGTCCGCCCACGAGCCGGCGGCGGTTCGAGCCGGCGTTGAACAGTCGGTCGTTGACGCGATCAAGTTCAACCGGGATCTGAATGGCGTGCCGGAGAAGGACGCCGCCCTCATTCGACTCGGACGCGCCATCTTCCGCGATCACCGGGTGAGCTCGGACGTCTGGGCACAGATGGAGAAACTGTTTGGCCGTCAGGGTGCGGTCGAACTGACCATTGTGATGGCCGACTATGCGATGGCCGGTTTCATACTGACCGCCGTCGATCAGCAACTGCCGCCGGATCGCAAACCGCTGCTGCCGGCGCGTTGAAGGGACTACCGAGGGGGTATATAGTTGCCGTCGGTGAGCATATGAGACGAACGCCTGCTGCACTCGCATTCACGCTCCTGGTCGCTGGCCTCGTGGCAGGCACATACGCCCAGTCACCCGCACCCGCGCCGGCGTCCACGGCGGCTCCGTACTTCGCGGAGAAGTCGATGAACGTGTTCCGCCGCTTCAACGGCGACGGCGTCAAGACGCTGCAGTTCTACGGGCAGGTGCTCGGCTTCGGCGACGTCGGCGCGATCGGCGGCGTCTCGCGCTATCAGGTCGGCGCCTCACAGCTCAAGTTCACCCGCGCGGGCGCGAATGCGAAATTCACGCGCGGCGGGATTCATGACGCCGCGGGTGTACGCCTGTGGACGATGTGGTTTGCCGATGAAGCGGTGCTGACGAAGCGTTTCGACACACACGGGCTTCCAGCGCCGTCGTTCAAGACGGTCGACGGCATCCGCAGCGCGCTGGTCGCCGATCCGGACGGCGAATGGGTGCAGCTCGTCATCGCGCCGGGCGCCGCGAAGGACACCTACGGCCGGCTCGAGATCGGGATCGCCGCGAACGATCTGGAGAAGAGCCGCGCGTTCTATCGCACGTTCGTCGGTCTCGAGGAGCTGGCGCCGGTGAAGGATCCGGTCATTGGAGTGACCAAGTACCCCTTCCGCAACGGCTCGACGACCATCAGCGTGTGGGCCACGCCCGGACCGAAGCCGACCAACCGATCGCTCGCCGGCATCCAGTACGTCGTCAAGCCCGTCGATCCGATCTGGGCCCTGGCGCAGGAGCGCGGGATTCAGGTGGAAACGCCGCTCGGCGAAACGATGCCGGGACTGGTGACGACGTGGCTACTGGATCCCGATCAGGTCACCAACTACTTCGCGGAGATTCGTCCGCGCCAGCGCCCCGCGCAGACGGCGGCAGCGCCAACGCGGTAATCAACCGCCGGTCCGCCTGAAGGCGGACACTACGAGTTAGAGGTCCGCCTGAAGGCGGACACTACGGGTCAGCGGAGGAAGTCGCTCCACCCGCTCTTCGAATTGAACGGCAGCACCGCTCCGGTCGCCTCGATTTCGTAGATCTTGCGGTTGCGCACCTTGATGATGTGCGCGGCGGCCATGTCGAACTGCCGCTGGGTGGTCATGTCGCGCGTGCCGCGCGTGCCATCGGGATAGACCAGCGTCAGCACTTTCTCGTTCATCGGGTGATGAAACATCGACAGCCCGAATACCAGGCCCTTCTCCTCGTCCGCAATCCAGACGCGACGCAGGTTGATGGTTTCGATGTAGCTCATGAACCGCGTGTCGAGCTGGGCCGCGCACGTCATGCTGCCCATGCCTGACCCCTGTGCCGACGTCGGCCCTCGTCCTCCGCTGGGTGCGGTCGCCGGCGGGACGCCGGCTGCAGCCGGCCGCGGACCTGCCGTGTGGATGCCGCCTTCGCGGCGGACGCAGTCGTCGGCGAAAGGCACGGCCTTGCCATCGCTTTGTTCGATCGCGTCGTAATAACCATGCGCGTAGAGCAGCAGCACCTCGCGCGGCAGCCGCTCCGCCGGTGGCACGTTCGCGAGCAGGCCGGGGCGCGGTGTCTGCAGGTTGGCGAGCGAATTGGCGTTGATGTTTGTCCAGATGAGGTGCTCGGCCTCGACGATCTGCCGATTCTGAACCTTCAGCCGCAATCCCAGCTGAATCGGCTTGCCTGCGTCCTTCATGGTCACGATGGCGCCGAGCTGGCTGACCACCGGATCGGCGACGTAGACCTTGAATGTCGTCGGCGCCTCGGACGCGGTCTTCCACAGCCCCTCGCCCACCGCCTTCACTGCTGTCTGTTCGGTGAACTTTGCATTCGGCGCGATCGGCGCCTTCTTCGGATCGTGCGCCACCATGGCGGCGAAGTACTGGTCTGCGATGCCACTGAGGCACGCGCGATCGCACGCGGCCTGTGCGGCCACATTCCGCGCCGCACACACCCCAAGCAGCACAGACAGAAAAACAAGTTGGCAGACCGCTTGATTCATCGCGAACATCTCCTTGTAACCGCTGCGGATGGTATCCAAATTTAGAGGCGACATCAGCGCTTTTCGTAATCGGCGTTCGAGCATCCGGATGCACCCCTCGGCGGATATGTGACGGCACCAAGGTTGCCCTGTATGTTCTGGTGCAACCATTCAAACCGAACGACGCCAAACCGGCGGACGTCAAGATCGACATCACGCTGGACGACCTCAAGCTGGACGCCACGCCGAACGTCGAGCCAACCGATCCCAAACGACCGGGTTCCGGAATGCCTGTGATTCTGGTCGCCATCGTCGGTGTCGTCGCAGGAATGGTGACGATGTTCGCGGTCGTCAGCACGCGCACCCAGGCAGTCAGCACGCCGGCGCCGCTGGCTGCGGCAGCTCCGGCCGCGCCGGCGCCCATGGTCGAAGAGGGTCCCACACCGACGTGGACCGGGTCGCGACGGGCCAGCTGGGCGAACGACGGATCGAAGACGATCGCCTTCACGCTGACGTCCACCCGCGACCTGCCTGTGTGGATGAACCGGGCGAGGCCGGCGCTGATCGTTCGTTGCCTGTATCGGACGACCGAGGCGTTCGTGATGCTCGAGACGTCAACCAGCTTCGAGCAGGACGCCAACCGCCGCACGGTCCGCATCCAGTGGGATGACGACGCGACCGCCGTTCAGCAATGGACGGTCTCCGAGACGGCGCGGGAGCTCTTCGCTCCGGATGGTGTGGCGTTCGTGCGGCGTATGGCGAGCGCAAAACGCCTGCGATTCGGATTCGCGCCGTTCAACGCGGAACCGGTCACCGCGGAGTTTGCCGTCGAAGGCTTCGACAAACTGGCCGGCCTGGTTGCCAGCACCTGCGGATGGCGTGTCGACGCCCCCCTACGCCAAGGCTCCGGCGGGCAAGAACGAACCTCGAGCTGATTACCGCGCTACGGCTCGCCCGTATACCTCGATCCGGCCGACGTTGACGAAGCCTCCCCAGCCGTGTCCGCTTCCCGGCAGGAGGTCGGCGAACCCGACTTCGTCCACCCTCGACAAGTCCGGCTTCTCCACCCAGTTCTGACCGCGCGTCACGACGCGTGCGATGTCGAGCGGCAGCCAGCGTACGTTCGCGATCGCGACCTCGGAATCGAGAAAAAGCGTCGAGTTGGCGGAGTGCGCGCCTTCGCCGTAGTCGCCGACGAGCCACGTGCCGTCGGCCAGCTTGACCAGCGGACGCACGACGTGGAATCCGGATGTACGCGTCACCCAGCGGATCCGCGCCAACCCGCGCAGGTCCACGTAGTTCTTCCTGTGACGCAGCGTGACCGCAACGGGTGTCTGACACACGCCCGTCCAGAGGTTCGGCGGATCGGTCGGCGAGCCCGCGGCGACCTTCTGCGGCGGCGGGTTCTGGTTGTAGCCGGCCAGCTGCACGCAGCCTGGCCCGGTCCAGTCGCGTGCGATCGATCCGGTGGGCGGCTGCTTCAAATAAGCCGGGACGCTCTTCGCGTTCGGGTCGTAGAGCCGCAGCTCGAGATCAGCGTTGGTAACGGCCGCCGACGTCACGCCGCCCTCGGGCACGAAATCGGCGGCGGCGTCCGGCGGTCGATCGCGCTGACGCCAGGCCTCGCGCAGAAACAGCGGCGGAAGACCGATTGGCACCGCAGGCGGCTCGACTTTGCCCGGGGCGGGCTGAGCAGCACCCTGCGCCGCCGGGCGTGACGACGCTGTCAGGATCGAAGCGACGACGAACAATGCCACGAACAGGCCAAAAAACAGTGCCCTCATTCTGGTTCTCCTGAGCTTAGGAATTGGCAGCGGCCTTGCTCATTCCATGGGCGTGGATACGACAATGGCTTCTCAGTTCCAATACATCGCACCCGGTGACGTCGTCATCGAAGGTGTTCCCGCAACGGAGATGACCATTTGCGCCGCCACCGGGCGCGCCGTCGGGCGGCTGCGCGGCTTCATCATCGACGCCACAGAGCGGCACATTCGATATGTGGTCGTTCGCGGATCGGGCCTGTTCGCCAAGACGACACTCCTGCCGTTCTCGATGCCTCGCGTCGATTTCGACCGGCGCACGATAAGGGTCGATGTCAGCGACCAGCAGGTGTGGCAGCTTCGCGACTTCACGCCGGACGCCATACTCGCCTGAACGCCTGGCGCGCCTGACCCCGGGGTCCCCATCGCGCCCGCGCGATGGGGTGGCGTGGCGCGCCCCCCGATCGCCATTAACCGACGAAGCGAAGGATATACTCGCCGTGTGAACACGGCTACCCACTGTTGTCTTCGGACGACCGCCCCGCCTGCGGGCGCTATTGCGGTGGTGCTTGCCGTCCTGTTTTCTGCGCCAGCGGATCCGCCGCGCGCTCAGAGCACTGCCGCGGAACCGCCTTGTGACATCACGACCACCGAGCGGGTCGTTGCCGTCGGCGACGTCCACGGCGCCTACGACCGGTTCGTGGCCATGTTGCGCGGCGCCGGGCTGATCGACGGACGGCAGCGATGGGCGGGCGGCCGGGCTCGGCTGGTGCAGACCGGCGACGTCCTCGATCGCGGCCCCGATTCGCGGAAGGTCATCGATCTCCTGCGCAAGCTGGAAAGCGAGGCATCACGCGCCGGCGGACGCGTGCACGCGCTCCTGGGCAACCATGAATTCATGCGCATTGTCGGCGACTGGCGCTACGTGAGCGCCGGCGAATTCAAGGCATTCCAGACCGGCGAGTCGGCCGCGTTGCGGGATCGGGTGCACGAGCTGAACGCCGGGCTGGCGGACAAGCGCGCGCGCGCCGAGAAACGCGAGTTCAACGAGCGCGAATACCGGGCGCAGTTCATGAAGGACTTCCCCCTTGGCTATTTCGACATGCAGCTCGCGTTCGGCAAGGACGGCGACTACGGGAAGTGGGTGCGGAGCCGCATCGCGGCAGTCAGGATCAACGGCGTGCTGTTCATGCACGGCGGCGTGAGCGACATGGTGGCGAATCTCGGCTGCGAAGGGCTCAACGCGGAAGTGCAGCGCAACCTCGCGGCCATACCGGTTCCGCCCGAGCAGTTGACGTCGCTGCTGTCGTCACGAGAGGACGGTCCGCTGTGGTACCGCGGAATGGCGTCCGAACCGGAAGCGTCGTTCGAGCCGATGCTGGCCAGCACCCTGAAGCGGTTCAACGTCCGTGCGGTGGTGATCGGTCACACGCCGGTGGCCACTGGACAAATCACCACGCGGTTCAACGGCCGCGTCGTGCTGATCGACACCGGCATGCTGAACGGAGAATTCTTTCCGAAGGGCGTGGCGTCAGCGCTCGAGATGCAGGGACACACGCTGGCAGCCGTCTACGAGGACGGCCGCCGCGTGCCGCTCACTGCACAGTCGCCGGCGACAAAGTAAAGAACACCGCGCCCTCGCCACGGCCGGCGATCAGCGTTTCGAAGTGCTGGACGAGCGCGTCGCGCCGCCGGAGCACCGATCTGATCTCGGGCCGCGTCAGCGCACCCTTCATCGCCTGCGTGATCGACTGCTCCGTGAGCTGCTTCATCTTGTCGAAGAGGGTCCGCTCAACCCTGATCAGCTCGTCGGGTTTCAGGAGCGACGCGTTCGTCCGGAACGCGCGCGTGTGATCGATGAGCCACAAGGTCCAGTCCTTCGTCCACAGGACGTTGCCCCTGTTGCGGTCGCGGTTCTGGATCAGCTCGTCCCAGACGCGCATGATGTGAATCTGCCGCTGCGTCCGCTGCGGATCGGGCCCCATCATCGCGGTGTCGCCCAGCTTGAGGCGCCCGCTCTCGTCGAACATCACGTCGTCGATCCACCAGGTGACGGCGGCACTCTTGCCTTTGTAGCGGCGTTCCACCGACATCGGCACGGTGTCGAGGCCCACCAACTGAGCCAGGCGGTAGCCGGCGATG